>JAFEBB010000001.1 GCA_018266075.1 Deltaproteobacteria bacterium
GCCGAGGTTGGCTGCATCGCGTTGATTACAGTTGCTCCTACATCCACCACGCTCTGTAACAACTTGGTTATAGACGAGGTGCCTAGATCCCGCGCATCGTCTCCGCCATAAGCCAGTCGCACACCGCGCGGATGTCGTTGTTCGACTTCTCGTACACCTCGATCTGCCGGTGCGCGCTGGTGCCCCCGCGGGCAATCTCGCGGATGACCTCCATGTGCTTGCCGGTGCCGAAGATGTCGGTGGCTTCCTTCACGAAGTCGATGAGCTCGTCGATCAGCCCGGCAAATGGCTTCTCTTCCTGGATGCCGAAGTCGATCATCTTCGCTTCGGTGCCGTAGCGGATCGCGCGCCACTTGTTCTCGTCGATCAGCGCGCGCGCATACGTCCGCCAAGCGGTGTTGCGCCGGTACATCAGGTAGAGCTTGGCCATCAGCGCCTGGATCAACGCGACGACCGCGATCGTGTGATCCATGTTGGTGGGCATGTCGCAGATGCGCACTTCCACGGTGTCGAAGAGGTAGTGCGGCCGCACGTCCCACCAGAGCTTCTTGCCGTTGTCCATGCAGCCGGTCTTGATGAGCGTGTTCACGAAGCGCTCGAGCTGCTCCACGCTCTCGAACTCGTCGGGGATGCCCGTGCGCGGGAAGCGCTTGAAGATCTGGCAGCGCATGCTCTTGAGGCCGGTGTTTCGGCCCATCCAGAACGGCGAGCTGCACGTCAGCGCGAGCAGGTGCGGCAGGAAGTAGCGGATCTGGTTGGCCATGGCCAACGCCACCTGCTTCTCCTTGATGCCTACGTGCACGTGCAGACCGAAGATGAGGTTCGCGCGCGCCATGTCCTGCATGTCGTGGACGATGTTGTGGTACCGCGCGTGGTCGGTGATGTCCTGCTGCTTCCAGTCGGCGAAGGGGTGCGTGGAAGCGGCCATGATGCGCAGGCCGCCCTTGCGCGCGAGCTTGTCGAGCTCGCCGCGCATCTCGCAGAGCTCGCTGCGCACCGCGCCCACGTCCTTACAAATCGTGGTCCCCACTTCGACCATGGACTGGTGCATCTCCGGGCGCACGCGCTCGCGGAGCACGCTCTTGCCGTCCTCGATGAGCCGCGACACGTAGCTGCGCAGGTCGCGGCTCTCGGGGTGGACGATCTGGTACTCCTCCTCGACGCCGAGCGTGAACTGTCCGTCGATCATGATGGTCCCCTTGGCCTAGCCGGCCTTGGCCACGCCGCCGTTGGTGATCTCGCACCAACCCGCGGGGCGCGCCTTGGGCTTATCGAGGTAGTTGCGGAACGGGTAGCCGCCGTACGGCTTGCGGCCCTCGCGCGCGATCTTGATGGCGAACTTGGCCATCTGGTCGACGACGATGTGGAAGTGCTTGGGCAGGATGGAGTTGATGTCCATGTCCGGCGCCGGGTTGGTGAAGTCGATGGCGTAGGGCACGCCGTCCTTGCAGGCGAACTCCACCGAGTTCATGTCGTAGCCCAGCGCGTGGTTGAGCGCCCAGGCGCCGTCGAGGATCTGCTGCTCGAGCTTCTTGGGCAGCCACTGGCCGTCGGTCTCGACGTAGCAGCGGCGCTTGGGGTCGTACTTGATAGGATAAATGAACTCTTTACCGATGCAGATGCAGCGCACGTACTCATCGAAGTCGATGAACTGCTGCAGCGTCATCACCAGCGTGGCGCTCTTGTTGTACTCGCGGAAGAGCTCCTGCATGTTGTTCACGCGGGAGACGTTCTTCCAGCCGCCGCCGTCCGCGGGCTTCAAGATCGCGGGGAAGCCCACGTAGTTGGTGATGCCCTCCCAGTCGAGCGGGTACTCGAGGTTCCGCAGCGAGCGGTTCGGGTCGATCGACGGGATGTAGCTGTGGCTGGGCAGCATCACCGTCCTCGGCACCTTGACGCCGAGCTTCGTCGCCAGCGAGTAGCCGAAGAACTTCTCATCGGCGCTCCACCAGAACGGGTCGTTGATGACGTAGGTGCCGGCGAGCGCCGCGGCCTTCATGTGGAACCGGTAGAACGGCACCTCGTGGCTGAGGCGGTCGACGAGGACGCGATACGGCGACTCGTAGACCTCGCGGGTGCCGCCGAACTTGGCGAGCTCGGCCTTGAAGCCCGGCGTCTCGTTCACCTTGGCCATGAAGGCCTGGGGGAAGCTCTCCTCCATTCCCACCACGATTCCGATGCGCTCGCTCACGATGCCTCCAAAATCCAGGGTGCGTTGCTGTGTCTGGCGGTTCTACGCGGGAATGGCCTTGTGCGCCTAGCCGGTGGCTCCCGCGGTGCTGGTTGCCGGGCGTTCGTTGATGGCCTCGAACGCCTCCATGCTCTCCTCGGGCATGGCAATGGGCTTGTACCCCCGCACCTCGGCGATCTTGTTGAAGCGCCGGGTGAGCCAGCCGGGAATCATGATGGCGAAGGTGCGCGCCAGGCGCGTCGGATCGCCGAGCGACTTCATCATGCGCTCGTACAGCTCGTCGCCGTACGCCATCTTGAAGGCCAGGGCCTTCTCGGGTCGGCTGATCCAGGCCACCACGCCGGGCTTGTCGGCCTCGGGGTGGAACTGCGTGCCCACGACGCCCGGCGCGAACTGGAACGCGAGCAGCGCCTCGCCCTTGTCGGTGCGGCCCTCGCGGCTCTCCCGCGCGAGCAGCGAGCCGCCCAGCTTCTGGAGCTTCTTCTCGTCGAGATCCACGGCCTCCCAGCCGCGGTGCTCGAAGGCGAAGAGCCGATCGCCGAAGGGCTGGAAGACATCGCTCTTCATGCCTTCGGCGGTGACGTACGCCGGCATCAGCCCGAACTTGGTGGCCACGCGCTCGCGCATGGTGGCCACGCCGAAGTGCAGCACGCAGAGCTCGAAGGAGTGGCACACCGCGAAGACGCTTGGCGCCGTCTGCGGAGACTTCACGTTCTTCTCCACGACGGTGTCGAGGAAGGCGCGGTAGTTGTCGGCCCAGGGCTGGTCGTAGCCGTCGTGCGGCGAGCCCGGGCCACCCGAGGAGAGCACGAGGTCGGTGTCGCTGGGCGCCACCTCGTCCAGGTTGCGCGGCTGCACGTGGAGGAGCGGCGTCTCCAGGCCGGGATTGGCCTCGCGCGCTTTGGTGGCGAACGCCTCGAAGAGCCGGCGGAAGCAGCGGACCGCCTCGTTGGGCACCCCGTTGTTCATGTCGACGAGGAGCAAGCGGAGGGGTGCTGGAGCCATGGCGAGCAGATTGTAGTAGAAGCGGGCCAATACCGCGTAGGCGCGTTTGGGGGCAAGCGCACGCGGCGCCAGGCGGTTCCAGGCCCTGCAGGCAGCTGCCGGCAACGCCGGCCTGCTCGGGATGTAGGTCCTGGAACGGTTCAACAGTTCGAAGGAAGCCGATGAGCCAGAATCCCCCGCACCACGTCGATCCCCGCGGCAAGGAGCCCTTGCCCATCGCCGAGCGCCTCGGCGCCGACGAGCGCTTCACCGGCCGGGGCATCCAGGCCGCCTTCCTCGACTCCGGCTTCTACGCCCACCCGGATCTCACCACGCCGCACACGCGCATCCACGCGTACTACGACCTGGTGGGCAACCACAGCGGCGTGGAGCTGCTCAACGAGCACGACGCCTCCAGCTGGCACGGGATGATGTCCAGCGTGGTGGCCGCGGGGAACGGCGCGCTCTCGGGCGGCCGGTTCCGCTCGCTGGCGCCGGACCTCGGGCTGGTTCTGGTCAAGGTCGGCACGCTGCAGCGCGTGCACCACGACGACATCGCCCGCGGCATCGAGTGGGTGCTCCTGAACCGCGCGCGCTACGACATCCGCGTGCTCAACATCTCCTGCGGCGGCGACTACGAAGCCAGCTACCTCGACGACGTGATGAGCCGCTTCGCCGAGGCCGCCATCCGCGCGGGCATCGTGGTCATCGCCGCGGTGGGAAACAACGGCGCGCGGCCGGGCTACATCGTCCCGCCGGCGAGCGTGCCGGCGGTGATCAGCGTGGGCGGCCTCGACGACGCGGGCGATCCGCGCCTGGGCCGCGTCACCGGCTACCGCAGCTCATACGGCCCCACCATCGACGGCCTGCAGAAGCCCGAGGTGATCACCCTCGCCGACTGGCTGCCGGCGCCGATGCTGCCCGACACGCCGACGCAGAAGCAGGCGCGCTTCCTCAAGCGGCTCGACAAGGCCCGCGACAACGAGCTCGCGCAGATCATCGCCGACCACCCGGGCTTGTACCCGCCCCTCGACGAGGCCCGCGAGCGGCCCGTCTATCTCTTGCGGCAGATCATCGGCGCGGCCCTGCGCGACGGCATGGTCATCGACCAGCACTACAAGATGGTCGACGGCACCAGCTTCGCCGCGCCCATCGTGACCTCGGTGGTGGCCCAGATGCTCGAGGCGAACCCCGCGCTCACGCCGCGCGAGGTGAAGCGCGTGCTCATCCAGACCGCAAAGCGCCTGCCCAACCTCGACGTCGACCGCCAGGGCTGGGGCGCCGTTCAGCCCGGCCCCGCCGTGGCCAAGGCGCTCGAGCTCCGTGAGAAGGCCCTGCCGGCGCGCGGGTAGTCCCAGCGGCCAAGGCGCTACTGGCAGAGGCAGCTGTCGTGCGATTCGGCGTAGCTGCAGGAAACGCCCACGCAGGCCCCGGACACGCAGGCCGACGCCGCGAAAGCGTTGCTGCTGCTGGTACAGGGGCAACAAGTCTGGGCACAGTCGTCGGCGGTGGTGCAGGGCGCGCCCTGGCCACCCGCTCCGAACGGGTGGTTGGGATCGGTGGTGCAGTCGCCGCCCGCTTGCGCCACGTTGAGGGTATCCGAGCCAAACGAGAGCTGCGCCAGATTGTCGTGCGTGGCACTGCAGCCCGTCGAGCCGCTGCTACCGCTCGAGCCTGCCGCTCCCGTGGTCGACGTGCTGGTGCTCGAGCCGCTCGTCGTCGAGGTCGTCGATGCGGAGGCAGACGCGCCCGTTGTCCCAGTCGCGCCTGTGCTTCCCTGTCCCCCGCCC
Source organism: Deltaproteobacteria bacterium (assembly GCA_018266075.1). Classification (GTDB taxonomy): domain Bacteria; phylum Myxococcota; class Myxococcia; order Myxococcales; family SZAS-1; genus SZAS-1. The sequence goes on from JAFEBB010000001.1 coordinate 4,966, forward strand.
GTCGGCCCGCCGGAGGTGGCACCCGCGGCCGCGCCGGTGTCGTTGGGATCGAAGCTCGGCGAGGGCGAGCTGCTACACCCGGCTGCGCCGAGGAACATCGCGACAGAGACAAGCGTCGCAGCCGTGTGGTGTCGCGGGATCACGGACGCCCCTGCAGCACCGAGCGAGGCGCCGCCATGCGGGTGGAGGGTGGCTAGTTCACGTTGCCGTTGTTGCTCGCGCCGCCCGTCGACTGCCCGGAGTACTGGTTTCCAGGCGTGTTGAGGCTGAGGAGCGACTCGGCCGTCATCTTCGAGGTATCGACGAGGCCATTCTCCAGGCGCGGCGTGAGCGTGCCCGAGATGCACGCCGCCCCCACGATGACGTTCTGATCATTGTCGTGGGCCCAGTTGTTGGCCGCGGGCGGGAGCTCGTCCTGGTTGTCTCGCACGTAGATGTACACGTCGAGCTTTCCATCGCCATCGAGGTCGAAGAAGAGCTGGCTGTACGGCGACGTGGTCTGAAGCGCTGTGCTCGTCGGATTTGCGGGCGCCGTATTCCAGGTCGAGGGGACCGGGTTGTAGTGAGAAGGGTCGGCCAGATAGGTGTTCCAGCTCGCCACGTTGTTCGCGAAGAATGCGCGCGCGAGCTGAAGGCCTGCCTCCGCGCAGTCGACCCGGGCGAGCTCGCGCGTTTGGCGAGAGGCCCGCTCGCGCTGTCCCGAGGCGTAGAGGTACAGCGAGCTCACCGCCAGGAGCAACACGGCGGAAACGCCAATGGCCACCAGGAGGGCCGAGCCCCGCTCTGCCTTTCTCACCTTCATCACAGGCTCCCGGGGTTCACGTTCGGCAGCTCAATGGTGCGCGTGTACATGACGTGGCGGTAGCCGTCGGGGGCGGGCTGGGTGGCGTAATGGTTCTCAATCATGATCGGCTGGGTGACCGTGCTCAGCACCGGGTGGCTGTGCTCGTCGAGGATGGGGCCCGCGCTGCGAACGCCCACGCTCACCCGGACCGCTCTCAGGGGCACGGGAACGCCGCTCGCGGCCGTGACCTGAGGGCTCAAGCCGTCCACCCAGGTGAAGTTCGCGGGATTGCCGGTCCCCGAAGTATCGAGCGCGTACTTGACCTGAAGATCTTCGACGAACTGCTGAACCAGGGTTCCCGTGTCCGCATCCTGAAAGGGACGCCCGACCGTTGGGTACGGCCCGTTGGGATAGGTCCCCGCCGGCGCGGTTCCGCTCAGCACGCCTCGCGACTTGTACAGGCCGGGCACGCCGCTCGCGTCGTTCTTGACGAAGTAGTGCCAGACCTGCGCCCCGTACACCATGTCGCCCACCTGGAAGCCGCCGTGCTCGGGTGAATCGGAGATGCCGCTGGACGACTCGGCGTACCCGATGGTCGTTCCGGAGATTGTGATGTTCGAGAGCAGCGCCGCCTTGTCCATGTTGCTCAGGAGCAAGGTGTCGCCGGCGGTGAAGCTCCCGGTGCAGATGACGTTGATTGCGCCGGTGCCGAAGTTGGTCACGGTTGCGGCCGCTCCGGGGTCCTTGCAGCTCTCCCGCAGTGTATTCGGGTGGGCGCCAATGACCCACAGGTCATCGGTGGCCTGGGCTGCCGACAGGGGAGAGGCCGAGCCATGAAGGCCGTAGCCTGCTCCGGTGGTTCCGTCCATGCCGAAGACAGGCATGTACAGCTGTGGCGAGCTGTCGGCGAGCCCGAGGATGTAGACCCCCTGCCCTGCGCCGTGCCCGGCGCCCAGCAGGGCCTTCACGATGTCGCTCATGGCCAGGCGGGCATCGTCGGAGGTTTCGATTCGCTGATCGGCGTTTCTCGTCAACGTCGCACCGGTCACCATCAGCGACGAGGCGATGACCACCGCCACGATCATGATGGTGGCCGCAATCATCAGCTCGATGAGCGTGAAGCCTCGCTGGCGGCGGCTCATTGCACCACCACCATGCGCTCGACCACGGCATACAGCGAGGGATTGCTCGGCGGCGACGGGTCGCCGCCGCGGATCACGCGGGTCCAGAGGGTGTACGGCGTCCCGGAGGGCGGCGTGGAGCCGTCGGGGAGCGTGGTGATGAGCGCAATCTCCCGGCAGAACGTCCCATTGGGGAGCGACGAGGAGCCGCAGTTGGTCGCGCCATTTCCGCTCGCAGGAACGATGATGCCGTCCTCGCTGACGGAGAAGAACGCCCCCTGGGGATCGAGCTGCCAGGGGGAGGCGCCCAGCGCCTTGCTCGCGGGCCCACCCGCGGGGAAGCCTTGCGGCGTTCCAAAGATCGTCGGGGTGGTGGTGAGGGTGGTCTTGTCGGTCATCATGAGGAGCTGCGTGCGCTGCTCCGCCAGGGCGGCCTTGAACTGCCTGAGCTGGCCGTCATGAAGATCGTGCGAGGCGGCCATCAGGCCCGAGAGGGCTGCCAGACCTCCAACGGCCAGGATGACCATTGCGATCATCACCTCGATCAGCGTGAAGCCTCGGTCCTGAGAGATGGGCGAGCTCACTTGAGGAACCTCAGGATCCAGTCGCGCAGGCGATAGGTGAGGGACTTCTTCGACGGGCTGAGCGCAGAGTTGGGGGCGAAGTCCGACGAGCCGCCCAGTGTCACCGACGTGGACTTCACGTAATCGAAGCCACCGGGGTGATCGACCAGGACGCCCGAGCCACCGCTGCCGTTGTACACGGCCGCACCGCCGAAGGTGGCCAGCGGCGAGGCGCCGATGTCCGTGAACGGCGAGGCCGTCGAGGACTTGCCCAGGTTCATGTAGTAGGTGTGGCCGCCGGTGTTGGTGGCGAGCTGCATGATGTCGCCCACCGTTCCCGAGGCGGTGGAGACGACCGCATCGGAGCCAGAGATGGTGATGTTGCCGTACACGCGCTCTCCGGGCGCGAACACCACCGGGAAGCCAGTGGGCTCCTGGAGCACGCCCGTGGTGGACGCCGCCGCGTAGGTGTTGGCGGCGGTCCAGGGGGTGACGCCGTCGAGCTTCAGGCCCGTGGGGCCGTTCACCGGCACCCGCTTCTGGTCATAGAGCACCACGTGGAGCTTGCCGGAGTCGCTGCTCGGAGTGGCCACCCAGTCCGCGCCGGCGGTGCCGAAGATGAGCACCGTGGCCGAGGGGTAGGGCTTCAGCACCGTGCCCGCCGCGGGGTTGGTGGGCACCTTGGCCACCGCAATGTTGGTGGTGATGGGCTGGTTGCTCCCCGCCGTAGATTGCACGTCGAAGGCCGGGAAGTCGCAGCCGGCGGAGCACGAGGCGAGCACGGTGTTGTAGTTGGCGTTGGCGCCGTTGCGCGCGCTCAGCTCCCAGAGCTGGCCCTCGAGGTCGCCCACCAGCACCGAGGACACGCCGTCGGCGGCGAAGGTGACGGTGGCCGGCGGGGGCAGCGCGTCGGTGGAGTAGCTGGGGTGGGTGTACGGCTTCTCCCACTGCCAGAGCTTCTGGCCCGTGGCCACGTCGATGGCGAAGACCTCGATGCCCGAGTTGCCGTTGTTCATGTTGGAGGTGACGAACGCCGCGTACTCGGGCTCCAGGCCCACGCGCATCTCGCCCAGGCTCACGCCGGTGGAGCCGCCGAGGTCCTGGTAGTCGTAGACCTTGGTGTCCACGCGGCCCGTGTCGGTGGCGGGGTACGGCAGGTACTTGGTCTGCCCGTACTTCCACTTTGGCACCAGGTCGGCGGCGGTGGGGGCCGTGGGCGGCAGGTGGCCCAGCGAGTCGTTCAGGATCTCGGTGGGCGAGTACGAGGGGCTGGAGCCCGTCTGGAAGAGGTTGCCCACGATGTCCCAGAGCAGCCGCGGGTGCAGCGGGTTGGTGACGTCCATGGCGAAGATCTCGTTGCCGTTGGGCCCCACCGAGGCCACCAGCACGGTGTGCCACTCGCGAAGGCCGCTGCCCGAGAAGTCGGCGAAGACATCCATGACCGCCGGCGAGGAGTCCACCTGAGCCGAGTTGTTGCTCAGGTGCGGCAGCTGGCTCGCGGGGAGGTACGACCAGAGCTCGGTGCCCACCGCGGGCGGCGTGAACGCGGTGGTGGAGGTGCCGCCCCAGTGGGTCTTGAACTTGCTGCCCGAGGTGGGGTCGGGGTCGGTGTCGGAGAAGAAGTGCACCGGGCTCGCGGCCGCGTCCGGGCCCTTGTAGCCCGAGCCGCCGCCGACGTAGATGGCGTGGAGCTGGCCATCGAGCGTGCCGGTGTACGCCACCGTGGGCCGCTTCGCCCCCAGGTCGGTGATGTTGGGGCTGGGGGGCACCACCGCGGGCGTGGAGTGCACGTCGCCGCCGAGGTGCGCGCGGTTGTCGTTGCCGTCGGTGCACTGCGCGTCGGTGGGCGTGAGGTTGGAGGTGCTGCCCGCGTAGCAGTAGCCGCGCACGCGCTGCAGCATCTCCGCCACGTTCGGCGCGTCGGCCAGGTAGGTGCTGACGTCGTGGGCGTCGCAGTCGTTGCCGCCCCAGTCGGAGCCGGAGTTGAGCTTGGAGAAGTTGATGTTCTGCTGCAGGTCGCAGAAGCCGTCGGCGCCCACCACCATGTGCAGGTTGTTCGTCTCGCCGTCATCGAAGGTGGGCGAGCTCACCGCGGGCGCGTAGCCCATCACGTCCACGCAGCCCGTGGCCGGTGTGCCGCCGAACGAGCAGGAGCTGGTGAGGAGCGTGCCGTCCACCGCCTCGGGCGTCCAGCCCACCTGGAGGATGTTGTGCGGCGCCTTCCCGCCTCCAGACGTGCTGGGGTTCACCTTCGGGTAGCCGCCGAAGTAGGTGAAGATGTTCCGCATGGCCGGGTTGGGCGCGATTCCCTCGGGGTTGTTCACGTTGGCCGCGTCCCAGATGTTGTCGGTGGTGTAGGTGTAGTCGTTGCCCGCGGTGAGCGTGGTGAGGTCGTGCGCGCGAAAGTTGCCGGGGTAGTACGGCCACACCCAGAGGTTGATGTTGGTGGGTGCGTACTGAACCACCGCGGGGTTGGTGCCGTAGCCCGTCACCGCCTCGTAGGTGGGGGTGATGAGCTCGTCGTTGTAGTTGGTCGCGGAGTCGGTGCGGCCGTAGGCCACCACCGGCGCCGCGATGCCGCGCTCGCTGGCGATGGGCGCCGCGCTCAGGTTCAGCATGGTGTTGAGCACCACGCGGGCGCCGTTGGCGTCGCCGGAGACGTCGTGGCCCGAGACGTACACGATGGCCGCGTGCTTGGCGTCCTGCTGGCCGAAGTCGAAGGCGTCGGAGCCGCTGCTGGTGGTCACCATCTGGGCCGTCCAGCTCTGCAGCGCGGAGCCGTTGCTGGTGAGCGGCTCGTAGCCGTCGTTCGACCCGCTCTGGGTCACGTACTTCCAGTCGCCCACCTGCGCGAAGATGTTGCTGGGGTTGGGGTAGCAGGCCCACGTGGTGTTGCCGCTCGGCCAGTCGGGGTCGGTGCAGTTGGGGCCGCTGTCCGTTTTCTTGACGTAGATGCCCTTGGTGAAGAGGAAGTTGGCGCTGTTGGCCGGGCCGCCGTAGGTGTTGTTGATGGAGGTCTTGGAGTTGCCCGAGCCGTTCTCGTAGAGGGTGATGCTCGCGCACTCGGTCATCACGCCCGTGTTGGGCTGGTTGGTGTAGTAGACGAGGTTCTGCACCGACGTGGCGTCGCCGCTCGAGCCGTCCCAGTGCGGCGCCCAGTACAGGTGGTAGCCGTTCGCCTTGGCGTTGAGGATGCCGTGCGGGTAGTTGCTGCTCTGGTATCGGTTCGCGGTGTCGCCGATCGAGTCGAAGATGGTGCCGTGGTAGACGTTCGCCGCCGGGCACTCCGTGCCCGAGGTGCAGGTCGAGCCGTTGAAGGTGCAGCCGTCCGTGGTGCCCACAGGGCAGCCGTAGGTGTCGGCGTGGTTGGTCGAGCCCGAGACCATCAAGCCCGAGATCTGGATGTACTTGGCGAGCACGCCGCCGCCGCCGCTTCCCTGGGTGCCAGGCTCGTACTCCAGGAAGGCCGGCGGCGAGACGTTGATGCGGCGATCGACGTTGGCGGTGAAGCCCGTGGTGGCCTGGTGCATGGCCACGTAGTGGCAGCCGCTGGAGAGGGTCACGCCGCTCACCGTCTGGGTGGTGGTGACCAGCGAGGTGGCGTTGCACGCCGCGGTGGGCGACTTTTGGGTGTCGCTGAAGATGTCGTAGGCGGCCTTGGGCGGCGAGTTCGGGCCGTTGTCGCCGTTCTGCATGAGGTTGATGACGTACGGCGCGTCGGGCGCGTCGATCACGAAGGGCGCGCCGAGGTAGCTCACCGTCTTGAACCCGTTGCCGTGGCTCAGCGCTGCGGAAAAGGTCCAGCGCGGCCAAGCTCCGGTATCGTCATAGGTCGGGACAGCCACGGTGTCGTCGTAGAAGCCCGAGGTCGGAAAAGGCTTCGAGTAGTCGACGGCAACGACGGGCTGCATCGAGTTGTTGGTGATGGTGAAGTCACAGCCGTCGTTCCAGGTGCCTGTGCCCTTGCCCGCGGTGTTGGTCGCGTTGCTGCTCGAGTAGCGGGTGGCGAGGTTGTTGGGCGTGCATCGGTTGGGCGAGGCCTTGCTGTCGTTGTTGACGATGTAGACGGTCACCGGGTGCGAGGCGTTGAGGTGCCCCGGCGCGTTGGCCTGAAGGATGCGGTAGACGAGGCCGAACGCCGAGATCGCGCCGCCCTTGAGCTGGTAGCTCGACTGCATGGGGATGATCAGCGCGCCGGGTTGGAAGTTCATCGTGTCCGCGGAAGCGCGCCCGCCCACGAGAATCAGTGCGGCGCCCAGCACACCAAGAAGCTTTCGCATGCGCTCCTCCACTCCTGCCCTGTGCGCCACAAAGCAACAGACATGCCGAATGGAGCGTCGGTCACAAGCAGCGGGAGGAATTGCGAAGGCGCGACAAGCGCTCCGCAATCGTTGCTATGCAAACGATGCGATGGCCTCCACCGGCTGCGCACGGTGACACGGTAAGATTCTGCAACGCAGGATCCGCAAGGTTTCGACCGCGGCGAACTGTGCTTCAATCCTTTGCGAAGGATGTTCGACACCTCGCGCCGAGGCGTGATGACTCCCAAACCGCCGACCCCATCCGCGACGCCGGCGGTGTGGATGGTCGGTCCCGGCTACGACCTGGCGGTCTATTCGGGCGTCGCGCTGTACGGCGCGGGCCTGGTTCTGGGGCTCGGCCACTTCTTCGATCCGCGTCGGCTCTTCGTGTTCTTCAACGTGGCCTTCACGCTGGGTCACTACGGGCCCACGTGGCTGCGCGCCTTCGGCGACACCGCGGAGCTCCGCGCGCGGCCGCTCCAGATCCTGGGCTTTCCGCTCGCGGCAGCAGCGTTCGTCTTCGGGACGGCGGCGAATCCCGAGGTGCTGGCCTGCGTGCTCTACCTCTGGGATCGATGGCACGCGGTGATGCAGAGCTTCGGCTTCGCGCGCATCTACGACGCGAAGCTGGGACGCACCGAGCCGCACTGGGCGTGGTTGGATCGCGCGCTGCTCTTCGCGTGCGCGTTCTTTTTCATGTCACTCAACGTGGCGCTGCTCACGCCGCTCATCGAGCGTGCAGCGTCCGTGGGCCTCGACCTCTCCCCTTCCCCCGCGGCGCTGCACGCCATCCGCTGGACACTGGGACTCATCACCGCGGGCATCGTGGGCGCGTACGCGGTGGCGCTGGCTCGCGCGCATCGCCGCGACGGCCGCTGGCCGGCGCCCAAGCTCGCCTACCTGGGCTTGCTCGTGGGCGGACACGCGCTGATGAACACCACCAGCAACGTGTTCCTGCTCAGCTGCCACGAGAAGGTCTACCACTGCGTGCAGTACTACTCGATCACCTGGCACTACGAGCGGAAGCGCCGCGCGGCGACGTCGCGACGGTGGCTGGATCGCGCGCTCGCGTCGCGCGCGAGCGTGCCCGCCTTCGGGGCGATGGTGCTGCTCTGGATTGCGGGCGCCGTGGCGATCTCACGCGCGCTCTCCACCGGCAGCTCCGAGCTGTACCTGGCCGGCTTCACCCGCGCGTTCGGCGGCCTGGCGCTGGTGCACTACTACTTCGACTCGTTCCTCTGGAAGGTGCGGCGGGTCGAGGTGAGGGCCAACCTGTGAGCTGGATCGGCCGCCACAACCTCCAGTTCTGGGCCTTCGCCGCCGGGGCGTTGCTGCTCTCGTTGAACGCGCGACTTCGGCCAGGCTCTGGGCATCCGGCAGAGGCCTGGTACCGCACCGCGGTGAGCGTCGACCCGGGCTACGCCGTGGGCTGGTACGACCTGGGCGCGCTCGCGGAGCAGTCGAACCGCCTGGCCGAAGCCCGCGACGACTTCAAGCGCGCAGCGGATCTCGAGCCGCACGATCCCGCGCCGCTGCGCGAGTGGGCCGAGCTCTCCCGCCAGCTCGGCGACACCGACGGCGCCATCGCCGCGCTTCAGCGGCTCACCGCAGAGCACCCCCGCGACGCCGAGAGCCACCACCGCTTGGGCGTTGCGCTCCACGCTGGAGGCCGCGATTCGGAGGCCATCGTCGAGCTGGAGCGCACGCAGGCGCTCGAGCCGGACGCGACCGACGTCCTGCTCCAACTGGGCGCGCTGTATGGCAGCGCGCAGAAGTACGAGCTCGCGGCGCAGACGCTGGAGCGCGCGGTGTCGCAAGATCCGGGCAGCGCGCCCGCGTGGTTCGACCTGGGCATCGCGCGAAAGAACCTGGGCAAGCGCGCGTCCGCAATCGACGCGTTGACGCGCGCCATCGCCGCGCAGCCCGATTACCTTCGCGCGTATTCGCCGCTCATCGAGCTCGAGCTTCAGGACGGCCAGCGCGATCGCGCACGTGCCCACGCCCAGCGGCTGCTCGAGCTCGACCCTGACAACGCGACCGCGTCGGCGCTCTTGTCTCAGACCGGCCCCTGACCTCGCGCTTCGCTGGCCGCGCGACGTGCGGGCAACTGGGATGCTTGGGTCGCGCTCGAATTCTCGCTCTGCGCCACCCGTTCAACCGCAACGCACGTCGCACCTACATCCCCAACAGGGTGAGCCGTTCACCTTGCATCGATTGCAGGGCTTGACCGCTCTGCATTGCAGAACTTGCGAAGCGCCGCGGAACCTACTGACAATTCAGGAGGATATTCTGGGCACGCAATGTGCGAGGAGTGCTCCAGGTCCAGCCGTGTCTGCACCGGGGTCCCGCGCCAAGGAGTGAGCGTCATGAGGTCGAGCCAGCCCGTCAGCCAGCGCGGGTTCACGCTCATCGAGTTGATGGTGGTGATCGCACTGGTGGCCATTCTCGCGGGGATGTCGATCGTCGGCATCCAGAAGCTGAACGCGAACAGCCACAAGAGCACCATCGCAGAGGGCATCGTGAGCGTCATCTCCGAGGCGCGCGAGGTGGCGTTGAGCCACGCCTCGCAGGTGGTGGTCATCGTCGACACCGACAACACGGATCACGGCGGTGTCTACGTGATCCTCGACCCCACCCACGACTTCGCGCCGGCGAACGCGGGCTCGTGGTCGCGGACCTACGCTCCGCCGCTCAACCCGGTGGGCGCCAACGCTGCCGTCTTCACCAGCAACCAGGCGAGCGTCCGGGACATGTACCGGTTCACCAGTTCGGACGTGGCGTACCACATTGCCATGCCGACCGCCGCGCAGATCAACAAGTACGCCACCTTGGCAGCCCCGGCGCTGGCGAACTCGCCCTGGGTTGCGCCCTCGTCGACGGCGGTCGCGAGCCACTACTCGGGCACCGGCTGCAGCTTCTGCTCGAGCGCGGGCTGGGGCTACATCCTGGTGAGCGCCGACGGCAAGGTCCGCCTCTCCAACCCCGACGACCTCACCCAGCTCCAAACGGTCGGCTCCCAGGGCTACTTGATGCTCGCCGACCCGCAAACGCCGAACGTGGGCCGAACCACGTTCATCGCCACGCCCACCGGGCTCGTCTACTCCATCTCCGCGAGCTGACCATGAACCGCCAACGTGGCTTCACCCTGATCGAAGTGATGATGGCTATGGCGATCTTCGCCGTCGGTTTCATCGGCCTGGCGTCGATCGAGGCCGTCGCGTACCAGAGCGGCGTGGCCGCCGAGCACGAGAACGAGGCGTCGGCGCTCGCGCAGGAGCTCGCCAACCAGCTCTCGCTGCTGCCGTACACCGACTCCCGCCTGCAGGACACCACCACCGCCAACGACAGCGCCTACATCGTGCCTGGCTACAAGCTGAACGCGCTCGGCGCCGCTGCGGATCACTGTGGCGCGGCGGTCTCCCCGTTCCCCACCGGCTGGGTGACCTGCTCGAGCACGGACACGCTCCCGGCCATTACCTCCAGCGCAGACTTGTGCGATCCCGGGATGGGCGTCACGCGCTACTACCTGGTTTGGGACGTGGAAGACGCGGCCCTGCGTCGCGTCGGCGGCGTGCCTGATCTCCCACCCAACCCCGACGGCGGCGCGCCGCTCACCTCGGACGGCAAGATCATCGTGGCCCGCGTGCTCTACCGCGACGAGATCTTCAGCACGATGAAGTCGGCCTCCGCGGTCGTCATCAACAACAACCCCGCCATCTACGGGCTCTAAGCGCATGATGCGACCCTCCTCCGCCCGCGGCTTCACGCTCATCGAAGTGATGATGTCGGTGGCGCTCGTGTCCGTGGTGATCCTGGCGGCCATCCTGGTGTTGCTCGATCAGGAGCGGCTCTTCCGCGTGAACGCGGACCAGCGCGACATCGACGAGAGCGCGCGCGCGGCGACCGACGCGCTGAACTTTGCCATCGGGAACGCCGGCTACGGCATGGACCCGAACCTGGCCTTCGACTTCCAGTACTACAAGTGCCAGGACAACGCCGACGGAACGGGCAAGATCAAGACGGCGGCGTGCGTGGCGGGCACGCGTGAGTCCACCACCAAGCCCGACGAGCTGGTGGTCTATTCCCGCGACCCCTCGTACCGCGTGTGGCTCGACTCGTCGGGCGCGTACACCGGCCACGTGTGGCGCACGGCCGGCGCGACCGCGAGCACGCTCACCCTGGCCAACAACACCGTGAACTACGCGTTCGCGCAGGGGCAGATCCTGCTGGTCTCCTGCCCAGGCGGCCAGACTTACACGTACGTCACCGTGGGCACGAGCGTGGCAGCGGGCACCACCACGCTGACGCTCGAGACCACGCCGTCGGATCCGTTCCACCAGCAGTCGGCGCTCCCGACCAACGGCTGCTTCGGCTCCGGCGCGTACGTGTTCCTCATCAACCGGCAGCGCTTCTTCATCGCCGCGTACCCCGACCACCCGTACCTGATGATGGATCCGGGTATCGACCTCAACGGCGACGGCACCATCGACGCCAAGGACGTGGTGCCGGTGGCTCCCAACGTGGAGGACATCCAGTTCGGGTACCAGATGAACACCACGGTGGAGCCCCAGGACGGTGTGCTCTTCGACGGCTCGGCCGAGAGCGTGACCACGCCCCCCGCGGACGGCAACCAGGCCACGCCTTGCGCGGACATCACGGTGCCCTACTACGCGGCCCGTTGCTTCTTCGAGCGCCCCAGCAATGACCCGGCCCGGCTCACGAACAACCCGGCGAACATCACCAACGTGCGCATCGCGATGTCGATTCGCTCCGACCGCGCCGACCCGAACCTCCGCAACAGCCAAAAAAACAAGACCATCCCCGCCCTCTTCGATCGCGCTCAGGTCGACATCACGACCACCGCCTTCAACGGCGAGTACAGCTCCGTGAGCAGGTGGAACGCGGGCTACCGCAGGTCGATCGTCCGCCTCGCCGTCGGCACGCCCAACCTCGCCTCCCGCGGTCTCTTCCTCTGGTGACCCCCTTGTCCATGCGAATTCCAAAGTACGAGCGCGGCAGCGTGGTGCTCTTCGTGGTGATCGTGCTCGCCGTGCTGCTGGTGATCGGCGTGGCGGCGCTCGAGTTCACCCGGCGTGACCTGGGCACGGCGCGCGTGTTCGAGCAGGAGTCGAACGTGCAGCGGTGCGGCAACGCGGCCCGCAACTGGATCGTGGCGCAGTACCGCATCAACAGCGGCCAGGGCGTGCCCCCGGGCTCCGTGCTGTCGGTCTCGCTCGACGGCGACGGCGGCCCCGACTCGGTGGTGCTGGTGGCCGGCGGCCACTACTCGGGCACCGTCGACGCCAACCCGCAGCTCCCGCCCGGCAACCTCGGCGGCGTGGCGGTGGGCGCGCAGAACATCACCAACCGGATCCAGAGCGGGCAGGGTCTGGGCGGCGGCGTCTTCACTGCGGTGTGCAAGGACGGCATCGCGCAGCGCCAGTACGAAATCGAATTTGCCTTCCAGGCGAAGAACTAAGGAACGGGGCAAGCCATGCGACTGACCACCTATCGCCGTCCGCTGGGCCTGTTGCTCCTCCTGGGGTTGCTCGTGACCGCCGCGAGCGCGAGCGACGCCGCCTCACCGGCCGCATGCCGCACCATCGCGAGCTCGTACGCGAGCGACATCCTCGCGCCCAACTTCGGCGGTGACGAGTCGTTCTTCACCAGGCCGAAGATGGCGCCGAACATCATTTTCCTCATCGGCAACAACACCACGATGCAGAACTACCCCGTCAACATCCCCGACGGCGATGGCACCGTCGGCTGCAGCGATCCGGCCATCAACGGCATCTTCAACGCGGCCACCGACGGGCTCACCAACTACGACGGCAACTTCCCTCACGAGTTCGACCCCAACAAGTTCTACCTGACCTGGGCCGACCGCACCCCCTGGGACGGCAACGGCGGCGAGAGCGGCAAGGGCCTGCACAACGACTTCCAGGACTGGAACAGCTGGGACGTCCACGGCGTCTGCGGCGACACCGACGATGGCAACGGCAGCCAGCTCAACAGCTGGGCGAGCATCGGCGGCTACAACGGCGCCACTGCTACCAACTGCACCAACTGCCTCAACAGCGTGGGCTGGTACCGCGCCAAGTCGGCGGGCGGCGGCCACCACTACTACTACGTGGTCGACGGCCAGTTCCTGAACAAGTTCCCGCCCAAGTTCGCCATCGCCCGCAAGGTCGGAGAGGACGTGGTCACCGCGGCCACGGGCGTGCGCATCGGCATCGCCACCCTCACCACCAACCCCGAGTACTTCGACCCCGCGCACTTCGAGTACGACCAGGGCGGCTCCAAGCTCGCCCCCACCTGCGACAAGACCCTCTCCGGCACCGACCTGAGCAACGGCGAGCGCCACGACCTCACCGACAAGCTCAAGCACATCAACTTCGACCAGGGCCAGCACGGCCTCGGCGAGGCGCTCTTCAGCATCGGCGGCTACTTCTCGAAGCAGTCCGACTGGAAGGGCTGGTTCGACAACATCAGCTCGGGGAGCTTCCCGTCGCACTACCCGGGCAGCAGCAGCTGGAATGACGGCACGCACATGTGGGGCAACGGCCCTGCCGCCAACCCTCAAGTCTACGAGGACACCCACGCTGGCAAGGGCTCGGTCTGCGCGCCCTGCCAGGAAAGCTCGGTCATCGTCATCTCCGACTCCACGCCGGATGCCGACAACTCGGTGCCCGTGACCATCATGGACCACATGGCGGGCGTGGACGTCCAGGCGGGCAGCAACCCGCCAGGCGGCGTGAACACCTGCGTGGACTACTGCGGCGGCATCGGCAACGCGGGCTGTGTGAGCACCTGCGACACCGGCCTGGCGCCCCAGGGTCCGGACTCCAAGAACAAGAACTTCATGGACGACGTGGCCTACTTCCTGGCGCACCAGGACCTGCGCTCGGACATGACCGGCCAGCAGAACGTGCACACCTACACCATCGGCTTCGGCACTGGCCTCGACCCGATGATGCAGGGCATGGCCGAGGCCGGCCAGGGCAAGTTCTACAGCTCCAACAGCACCGCCTCGCTCGAGGCGGCCATCTTCCAGGCCATCGCCGACATCAGCAACCGGTCGACCTCGGGCTCCACGGCGTCCATCAACAACATCGAGGCGGGCGGCGCGGCCACGGCGTACGTGCCGCGCTTCCACCCGGTGAACGGCACGGCGTTCTGGCCGGGCACCATCGAGGCGTACCTGCTCTACAACGAGCTCACCGTGCACTGCACCCCGCACGGCACCGGCGACATCGACAACGACGGCACGTGCACGGGCGTCTACCTCATCGACAAGAACAACATTCGCATCGCCGCCGACGTGGCGGGCGTGATCAACCCCATGGAGCCTGGCCTCTACTACGAGGTCAACAGCTCGGGCGCGCTCACCTCGACACTTGCCGTTCCGATGTGGGACGCGGCCAAGAAGCTCGGCGCGCGCGATCCCGCCAAGCGCCAGATCTTCACGGTGACCGACTCCGACGGGAACGGCAACATCACCTCGGCCGACGCCCTGATCCAGTTCAAGCCGTCGAACGCGGCCACGCTGCTCCCGTACCTGAACATCACCGGCGACGCGACGTTCTGCGCCCAGTTCGCGATCACCTCGAACATCCCCGCCATCGCCACGGACACCTCGTTCGTGACGTGCGCCCAGGAGCTCATCAAGTACGTGATGGGCTACGACGTGCTCAACGTGGAGCACCTCGGCTCGAACTGGGACACGAAGGCGCGCGGCTCGTTCTCGGCCAGCTGGACGGGTGAGGACATGATCCTGGGCGACGTCTTCCACTCCTCGCCCATCAAGGTGAGCCTGCCCACCAACGAGGGCCTGTGCCGCTCGGGAGCGAGCTCGCAGTGCGTGAGCACCCTCTTCGCCGGCCCCACCCCGCTCTCCTTCAGCGCCGGCAAGGACGCCTACCAGCAGTGGCAGAACGCGGCGATCGCCAACCAGCAGTCCGACGTGATCGTGGTGGGCGCCAACGACGGCATGGTGCACGTCTTCAAGGCCGACTGCTGGGTGAACGGCTCCGACCCCAACTCGGTGATCCAGACCTCGAGCTACATGTCGCCCCTCACCGGCGTCGGCGGCGAGGTCAACTGCACCAACAGCTCCACCGTCTTCCAGCAGCCCGGCGACGAGCTCTTCGCCTTCATCCCGCCGGACATGCTCCCCAAGCTCAAGTACCTGGTGGGCAGCACCCACTACCCGTTCGTCGACGGTAACCCCATGGTGCGAGACATCTGGGTGAACGGCGTGCAGACGGACAACAGCGTCAACACCGGCAGCCGCACCGCCACCAAGCAGCCCGGCCAGTACCGCACGGTGGCCATCATCGGCGAGCGCGGCGGCGGCACCCACTACTTCGCCCTCGACCTCACCGATCCGCTCGCCGGCGCCGAGAACCGTGGCTCCTCGGGCGGCGTGGGAATGAAGACCGCATCGGGTGCGAGCCGCTTCCTGTGGATGTACCCGCCCATTGGCAGCACCCAGGAGATCGCCTTCGGCCAGACCTGGAACGACTACCTCCCGGATCCGCCGCCCATCGGGCCCATCCGCCTGAAGACCACCGACGCGGTGGGCCAGGGTGCGGTGAGCTACGCCGGCGGCCGCTTCCGCGAGGACTGGGTGGCGTTCCTCACCGGCGGCTATGACCCCACGGGCATCCGCGGCCGCGGCATCTTCATGGTCGACGCCTGGACGGGCCAGGAGCTCTTCGAGGCCTCGGAGTCGCCGGTGGCCACCAACGGCACCGCGGTGACCCAGTCGAACAGCAACCTGGACTACCCGTTCCCGGCCATGGCCAGCGTGTTCAACTGGGGCAACCAGGCCATCCAGGCCACCGTCCCGGACAACGTGGACTTCTTCGACACGGCCACCGCCGGCGACCTCGGCGGCCAGCTCTGGACCCTGCGCTTCTACGACCCCGACCCGAACAACTGGGCGGTGGCGCGCGCCTTCCAGCAGTCGAAGGACGACGGCAGCACCGAGTACAACCGCTACCCGATCTTCAACATGCCGCAGAACGTGAAGACGCCCGGTGGCTACCTGCGCACGGTCTTCGGCAGCGGCGACCGCCAGCACCTCCGCGACCAGAGCGTGGGCAACTGCGGCTTCGGCAACCTCAAGGCCTGCGTGCAGTCGCAGTGCGACGTGGTCGTGAACCAGTCGCTCACGTTGGGCAGCGACACCCTCAACGCCAGCTACTCGTACCACAACGGCGTGCGCACCTCGGACTCGTACACCCTCGCCGGCACCAACGCCGACGACTGCTCGGCGCTCAATGAGGACGCGCCCATCGTCAACATCGCCAACTGCCCGGGCAGCGGCCCCTACCAGGACGCCGGCCCGTACTCGGGCCTCGACTGCTCCAGCGACAGCGCCAACGGCTTCGGCTGGATCACCGACGGCGGCGGCTGCACCGTGAACCCGGGCTACGGCTCGGACTTCAGCAACACCTACAACCCGCCGAGCCTCACCGCGAGCACCTACCCCCTGCGCAACCGCTTCGTCTCGCTGCGCACCTTCGACAGCTCGCGGCCCGCCTTCGTGAACTCCGCCCAGGCGACCACGTACGACAACAACCGCCTCGAGGACTACGGCTCCAACCCGCTCGCGGTGATCGACGTGAACTCCTACCTCTACGGTGACGGCGGCGGCGTGCTCGAGTCGAGCCCGGGGTGGGTGTTGCCGTACCCGGTGTACGACGAGCGCGGCAGCGGCAACCCGGTGGTGGTCGACGACTGCGTGTTCTGGAACACGGTGCAGGGCGGCGTGTACTGCGTGCACGACTCCGACTGCTGCCCCAACCTCCCGGACGGCGGCGCCGACGGCACCTGCGCCTCGGCGACGTGCAACACGACCACCAACGAGTGCAACAGCACCAGCGTGTGCTCGGCGATCGGCAGCTCGTCGCAGTTCAGCTACACCGCCAACATCGTCTCGGGCTCGGCGGGTTGCGGCCTGGCGTTCAACACGTCGCTGTCGGACGGTGGCACCTCGCAGATCCGCCGCGTGGCCTGCACCCAGAACTGCGGCGACATCCCGCCGCCGCCGCCCACGCCGGTGGTGGTGATCGACGCCAACGGCATGGTGCGCAACATCCTGGTGAGCCCCACGGGCGCCACCGTGTCGACCATGCAGGTGGACCAGCCGGACGATCCGGTCAAGCGCCTCTACCAGGTGCTCACGCCGGAGAACGGCCACGAGTGCCGTCACCTGGACGGCGGCGTCTGCTACTAGCCCAGGTCTGAAAGCACGCGACGCGCGGCGCCCGCGGGGGCTCGCCGCGCGTCGTCTTCTTGGGGCCCCTCCAGACGCTGCCCGCGGAGGCGCGACTGAAGGCCGCCCCGGCCCTTGGACGCCGGTCACGAAGAGGGTCTCGGGCGCGCCACCTCAGGACAGCAGGTACTTGCGAACTTCCGGGTTGTTGAATCGCCAGAGCACATTGTCGATGAAGTAGTGGTGCACGTTGATGAAGACTTGAGCGCAGACGAAGAAGAACGCGACACCCACGGTTTCCTTCGCGTGAGAGAACCGGTCCACAGCGTTCGGAATGAAGGTGAAGAACGCGTACCCGGCGATCAACAGGCCAGCGATCATCGCGCCGCCCTTCAGGGCTGCGCCGCGAGGCGCGAGGTCTCGGCTCCGCGATCTCTCGAGCTTGAGGACGAATGGCAGGTACTGCAAAGAGTGAAACATCGGGACCAGATAAACGTAGAACTCCTGCTGCTTGAATACCGGGAACCACCACAGGTACATCGCCACGTAGGGCACAAGGAAGTTGAGCCCCGGCCGTCGCTTCCCCTGCCTATAGATCGGCCACAACACGCGGACCCCAACCCCCAGCAGCGAGATCAACAGCAGGCCGAGGGTCGCGATGAAGATCACGGGCGGCAAGCCGAGGTGAAAGTAGGGCAGCCCGAAGAAGCTGGCGGCATCGATGTCGGCGTTGGTCCAGGAAAAGGTGAGCCACCAAAGCAGGAAGAGGTTCGCCTTCAGCCAACGACGCTGGCCGCTATCGACCTTGATCTCGTCGAACGCCGCATAGACCATCATGCAGCCGTAGACCTGCTTCGTGTAGTGCCAGCCCACGGTCAGCAACATGAAATTGATGAGTAGGCTGAGCAACTCGGTTGCCATGTTGAACGTGAGGCCGAAGTGGGTGTGAAGCCCGACGACTTCGAAGAATGAATTGCACGCGCTGATGAACGTGCTGGAGCTGGTCGGTCGTGCGCCCAGGAACCACGCCCAGGTCATGACGGCCAGCAGCAGGCATGGCACCGCGAGCAGTTGGAACCAATGGCCGAAGATGAACGCCCAGCCCTTGCGGTACGCCAACGCATACGACGCCATGAAGTGCGGGGAATTGATGAAGAGCGCCAGGATCGCCGCGAGTGCCGCGACGGTCTCGAACCGGACTTCGTAGCCGTTCCCGTGCGAGCGCGTCAGCGCGAACATCAACGCCCAGACCACGATGCTCGCGCCGCCCAAGAGCCAGAAGTCGAGGGCCCGGGAGGTGAGCCCCCTCGTGGAAGGCGCAGCGGACGCTACTTTCGACTTCGACTTCACGTCACTCTCGGAGCAGCGCTCTGGCTCAGCGAACAAAGCTTCCGGGGGGGCACTCGTCCCTCCCCCGAGCCATGCGGGATGCGGTGACCCTATCGCGGGGAGGAAGCTCGTCCAAGCCGGAGGCGGAGCTCCGAATCCAACCCGAAGAGGTGGAACCCGCCGGTCATGCCGCGTGCTTGAGCCCCAGCGCGCGCAGCTCCCGGCTCGCCGCGCCGTGCGCCACCGCCACCTCGGGCGAGCCCTGGAGCGCCTGGGTGTAGAGCGGCCCGAACGCAGGGTCTTGGCCCCAGAGGAGCCGCGTCACCGCCTGGAGCGCAGCCTCGAGCCGCGCAGGCTCCTCCACGTGATCGAGCGCGTCGTCGAGCTCGGCCACGGCGCCGGTGAGCGGCTTGAGCCACGCGAAGAGCGGATCGTCCTGGTACAGCGCCAACCGCTCATAGGGCGACCGCTTCGCGCCGAAGAGCTTGGCGTGGCCCCGCTCGGTGGAGGCCAGGAGCTCCCGGTGCAGCTCGCGGAGGGCGTGCGTCAGGCGGTTGGCGGTCGTGGTGTTCATGGCAGGCTCCGAAGAGCGCCCAACGTAGCCACGCGACGCGACCCGTCAATGACGGCCGCGGGCCCCTTCGACCAGCTCCGCCAGCAGGGTGCGGTGGCAGGCCTGCGGGAGGATGCAGTCCTTGCTGCAGAGCAGGGTCACGCTCTCGCCGCGGTCGAGCCGCGCGGCGAGCTCGGCGATGCGCGACCGCTGGCCCGCCATCTCGGCGAGGTAGCGCTCGCGGTAGGCGTCGAGGGTGATGGGCCCCTCGCCCTTTCCGTGGAAGGCCGCGAGGAGCTCCGGGCTCGGCCCCAGCTCCTTCATCCACACGTCCCAGGTCTCCTTCGACTTCGGGAGCGCGCGCGGACGGAAGCGGCACACGAGCACGCGCAGCCCGTCGTCGGGCTGGGCCGGATCGCACCAGCGGCGGGTTCGCAGCGGCATGGCAGAAGTATGCCGGCCTGTGGACGATGCCGCTCGATGCGGGCCGGTCGGCTGGCCGCTCCGCGGGCGCGTGCCTACCTTCGGCCGCGTGGGCCCTCGCGCGTCCAGAGGCGGACTCCGCGCGCGCATCGGCGCGGACCTGCGGGCCACGGCGATCGTGGGCACGCTCGGCGTGGCTGCGGCCATCGTCCTGGCGCGCGCCAGCAACGCGCCCCTGGTGCCCCGCACCGACGGCGAGTTCGTGGCCACCGAGGCCGACTTCCGGGACTACCCGAGCTGGCCGCGCGTCGAGCTCCGCGGCGGCGGAAACTGGGACCGAACCCTCTACGCGCGCGTGCCCGCGGGCGCGCGCGCGCCCTACCCGCCCGGAACCGTCTTCGTGAAGGAGCTCCGCGATCCTCGCGCGCCAGGCGGCCGGGACATCGACGCCATGGTCAAGCGCGGCGGCGCCTTCGGCCAGGGCCCGACCGACGCGCCGGGCTGGGAGTGGTTCGGCCTGCGCCGCGACGGCGAGAAGGTCTCCATCGTCTGGCGCGGCGTGCGGGCGCCGACCGGCTCGAGCGGCTACTCGGGCAGCAGCGGCGTGACCTGCACAGGCTGCCACGCGGCCGCGCGCGATGCGGACTTCGTCCGCGGAAGCGTTCCGCCCGGACTCCAGGCCGCGCACTGAGCGAGCTTCAAACCCCGCCGGTCCCCAGCCGGCGCAGCGGGCGGGCTCGGAAGCAGGGTCTTGAAACGGGTTCTACGGCCTCTCATGAGATGGCCCTCACGCAAGCGATTCACCAGCGCAGTACATTCCGCGCATGGCTGACTCCTCGACGCTGGTTGGCGTGCTGGCTCTCGCGATCGTGTCCGCGTCGCCGGCCCCTGCTCTCGAGCGTCTCGACTCGCTCGCTGAAGATCTCTTCGACCAGGCGCGCGCCGGAGATTGGACGCGCGCGCAGAAGAGCTTCGAGCGGCTGCAGCAGGAGTGCGCCCAGCCGTCCTCGTCGCCGATGTGCAGGGAGGCTGCGGGCACGAAAGCGCTCGCGGACCTCGAGGCCTCGCTTCGGGCCCGCCAGCCCCAGCAGGTCATGCGGAGCGCGAACCGCTTCACCGAGCTGCTGGTCCCGGCCATCGACAAGGCGAGCGGCAGCAACGGCGTGGCCGCGCTCGACCCGGCCGTGCGCCAGCTGATCATCGATGCGCACGACGCCGCCGCGACCCACCAGGACATCCAGAACCTGAGCACCTTGACCGATCAGCTCCGCTGCACGCCCAAGTCGGTCGAGCGCTTCCGAAAGCGCCTCGCCGAGGTGCAGCGCGCTGCGGCGGCAGGCGACGTCGCGCCCGATCGTCTCCGAGCGCTCGACGAGGGTGTGGACGAGCTCGAAGCCGCTTGCGCACCCAAGACCGGCGTCCGTTAAGGGTCCCTTCGCATGAGCCCCGAAGTCAGTCGCATCCCGAGCAAGGTCGCGCCCGTCACGCTGGCGTTCTGGGTGGCGAAGATCTGCGCCACCACCGTGGGCGAGACCGGCGGCGACGCGCTCTCCATGAGCCTCGGACTCGGCTACGCCGCGAGCACACTGCTGCTCCTCGCCGTCTTCGCCGTCGCCCTCGGTGCCCAGGTGGCCACGAAGCGCTACCACCCGGCCGCGTACTGGCTGCTCGTGGTCGCCACCACCACCGTGGGCACCACGACCTCCGACTACTTCGATCGCACGCTCGAGCTCGGCTACGTGGCCTCGTCGGCGATCCTGCTCGCGACGGTCGTCGGCGTGCTCCTGGCCTGGCGCTTCACCACCGGGCACATCGCCGTGGATCAGGTGACCGCCCGCAAGGACGAGATCTTCTACTGGGTCACCATCCTCGTCGCGAACACGCTCGGCACCGCGCTCGGCGACTTCGTGGCCAGCACCACCGGGCTCGGCTTCGAGAAGGGCGCGCTCGTGTTCGCCGGCCTCATCGGCCTGGTGGCCGTGGCCTACAAGACCAAGCGGCTCCCCGAGAGCGTGCTCTTCTGGGCTGCGTACATCCTCACCCGGCCGCTGGGCGCCACGCTCGGAGACACGCTCACCAAGAGCCACGAAGAAGGCGGATTGGAGATCGGCCGCGTGGCCTCGTCGCTGGGGATCGCGCTGGTGATGGCGGCGGTCATCGCGGCGACGTCGCTCCGCACCCGGGAGCCCGCTCGGGTTGCGTGAGCCCTTCGCTCAGCGCCGCAGCAGCACGCTCAGCACGGTGAGCGCCAGCCCCAAGCCGCTCGAGACCAGCCAGCCCGGCCGCAGCAGCGCCGCGCGCCAGGGGGCGGGATGCGCGTCGTGGAGCTCGTCGGGATCGCACTCGGCGGTGAAGGTCGGCGAGTCGGCCAGGAGCGCAAGAACGAAGGCCGTGGCCACGCCCAGGACGGTCACGGTCCACAAGGCGATGCCCGCAACCCCAGTGAGAGTAACAACCACCTGCCGAAGCTCGTCGAGGTGCGAAACCATCACGCCGCCCAAGATCGCCCACGTGTTGACATGGACCTGTCACGGCCGCGCAATTGCCCGCCCTCATTCCCTGCCGGTCCCGGGTGCTACGCTTCCTGTGCGGGCCATCGGAAGTCGACGTTCCACATGAGTCTCGAGCACATTGAGTTCAGGCCCTGGCGCGTGGCTTTGCTGCTGACGCTGAGCGCGTGCGCCCCCACCACTGCCTCAAAGTCGACCTCTGGGACGGGACGCGTCACCGCTACCAGCTCCACGGGCAGCACCACCGTGCACATCACCTCTGGCAGCAGCTCCTCGTCCACGACCGGCACGGGCTCCACGCACGGTGCGAGCACCAGCACCTCCGGCAGCGCGACGCTCGGGGGCCAGACCGTCGGCACCACGGGCACGGGAACCACGACCACGGGCGCGACCCACAGCACAGCGTCGACCGGAACGACCACCGGCACCACGTCGGCCGCCGGGACCACGACGGGCGGATCGCTCGCCATCTGCAGCGACTGCGCCTCGGACAGCGACTGCGCCAGCGGCTACTGCGACATCTACGACCTCGCCGGCGACGGGTATTGCGACTCCACCAACCCGTGCACGAGCAACAGCGACTGTCAGGGCCAGGCGTCGTGCGACACCTCGGCCGGCGCGTGCGCGTGCCCCCAGGTCGGAAGCACCGGAACCACGACCGCGACCACCGGCACGACGACCGGGACCACCACCGGCAGCAGCGGCACGTGCACCGCGTGCACCTCGACCAGCCAGTGCGGCACGGGCCACTGCCTCAAGGAGACCGGCAGCAGCAACTACTACTGCGGCGCGGACTGCACCTCGAGTCCTTCGGTGTGTCCGTCCGGCTGGACCTGCAGCGCGCTCTCCTCAGGAAAGAGCGGCTGCCGCGCGACGTCTCCCACGTGCCCATGAGCTGAGGTCCGACGTCGATGCGAATCGTCTCCAATCCTGGCTCGAACCTGGATGAGGACCTGGCCAACCGGCTCAAGATCGACCTGATGCCGCAGCGAATCGTGGTCGACGGCATTCCCCACGACACGCGCGGCGAGATCCCGCTGAGCAAGGTCGACGCGTGGATCCAGCGCTCGTCCTCGCACCCGCACGTGCAAGGCACCACCGCCGCCGACTTCGTGGAGTTCCCGGGCGGCGCAAGATCATCGGCTCGCACGACGCGGCCGTCGCTGCGGTTCGCCAGCTCACGTCGAGGGCGCCGCCCGAGAGCTTGAAGATCGAGGTGTCGACTCGTGCGCGACCGACGTCGGCGCCGGGCTGATCACTCCCGCCACAGCCGCCGCGCTCCGCAAAGCCGCAGCGGGGATGGTGGGCATCGTCGGCGTGGCGACCCTGCAGAACCTCATCCGCGGCGGGCGCGCGAGCTGGCTCAGCGGCTGGGTGGCCAACTTCCTGGCGGTCCGCCCGCTGATCTCGTTCGTGGACGGGGAGCTCAAGTCCGTCGGCCGCATGAAGGCCAAGGCCGACCTGGCCGCGAAGATGAAGGAGTTCGTCCTCGAGAGTTCCGGCCGGCACGCCGTGCTGGCTGGGCCTCTCGCACGGTGACGATCCAGCGCGCGCCGACGCGGTTCAGAGAGAGCTCGCCGACACCTACAAGCCACGCTTCGTGTTCCGGCGACCCCTCGCGCCCAGCATCTACTTGCACCTGGGCAAGGGCGCGGTCTACGCGGTGCTGATGCCCATCACGGATTTGGGCTTCGAGCCAGGCACTCCGGACGTGGGGACCCGATAGCCCCGGTGATACCGTCGCTGGGTGCATCGAAACGCCGCAAGGGTCGCTCGCTCTCAGCTCTCGCTCTGGATTGGCCTCGCTCTCGCGACGGTCGTCGGTTGCAACAGCAGCAAGTCCGACGCGTGCGCCGACGCCGGCCTCGGATCCTTCGAAACCATTCGCCGAGCAAACGCGTCCTGCGCGAGCAGTCAGGATTGCGCGATGGTCGATGCGCCGACGGCGTCGTGCGTGGAGCTCCCGCAGATCGCCATCAACGCGCAGCAAGCCAGCTCATTCGCGGAGCAGGTGAAGCCGGTCCTCGACGCGTACTGCGCGTGTCGACCCAACGTGCGCGAGATCGTCGACGGTGCTGCCAGCAACGCGATCTGCATTCAGAGCATCTGCGAGCCGGCCGCGACGTGGACGTGCGCGGACGCGGGCTCGTTCAGCGGCGCGGTGGACATGCCGTTCAACACCTGCAGCGACGGCGTCGCGTACTCCTTCATCGACGGCTCGCCCCAGTACAACCTCTTTGTGTTCGGCGTGGCTGCCCTCACGGATCCGGTGTTCGCGCTCTCGGCAAAGTGGAACGGCCCGCCGACCATGCTCCTCAGCCCCGATGGCGGTTACCTGGGCATGATCATCCCCGACGGTGGATCACGCACCCTGGGCCTCGACGATTTCTCCGAGGCCTCGTCCGTGGTCACGCTCGTCAACGGCGGAACCTTCGCGATGGAGAAGAACGCCAGCTCGCGCCGAGGCGACCTGAAGCTTCGCCTCGCATTTGAAGCAAACGCTGCTGTCCCATCGGAGAGCGTCGACGCGCGGCTCGATCCCGTGGACGCGGGCCCTGATGCCGGGCCCATCTTCGTGCACCTGGCGATTTGAAAGCCCGTCGACGCTCGCGGCGCGCGCGGAATCGGCGCCGACGCCATTCGAGTAGCCTGCATCCGGGAGTGACGGATGCGTCGATTTGTCATCGCGCTTGGAACGACCACCGCGTGCGTGCTCGTCGGCTGCGGCTCGACGTGCACCCAGCCGTCCGGCGACTACACGGTGTCGCTCGCGCAGGACAACAACGGCAGTTGCGGCGCGGCAACCCTGATTGTGGTCGATGGCGGAAGCTCGCTCTCGGTGGGCGCGCTGGGCAAGCTGTGCACCGCCGCGACGACGGTCACGATTCAAAACCCGACCGCGCTGGCGACGGCCACCGGCCCGATCGTGTGGTCCCTCGATGGCTCGAGCGGGACTGGCCCGATGGACTATTCCTTATGCCAGCGCGGACCCAGCGGCGAAGACGCCGGCTGCTGCCACAGCCCCAACGCCCAAGCGACGTTCGAACGTCTCTAGGAAAAATGAAAAGGCGCCGCGATCACGAGATCGGGGCGCCTTCCATTCCGGGCGATCGCAGCTCGTCTTTGGAACTCGAGAACCGTCGCGTACTCGTTGAATGATGCCGGCTGCGCTGGGGACGCTGCGGGTTCTGGCTGCGTCCATCGCTCGCGCGAGACGCGGCAGGAGGCGGCCCGTGTATCTTTGGCGGATGCGCAACGCACCCGGGTACGCCGAAGGTTTCCTCAAGCGCGTCGTCTGCCACGAGTGTGGAGCCACCAAGGCGAAGCGCAGCGCAACCGCGTTCGTCTATTGCGACTACTGCGCATCACTCACGGATTGGGATTTTCAGATCGCAATCAGCGATTCGAAATCGAAGCTCCCGGGTCCGGCGTACGAAGCTGCCATCGCGCGTGTTTCAGGCGCGCTCGCAGAGGCCTTGGCGAGAGGGGACCGCGCGCAATACCTGGAGCTCCAGCGCGAGATCTTCGCGGCGTACGTGGAGGCGTGCCCGGCGTCCGTTCCACCGCGATGTGGCAACCCGACCTATCGCGCGGCGTTCATTGAATACAGCGCGGAAGGTGCGACGCGGACGGCCTTCAATCCGAAGGCGCGGGCAAGTGCCGAGGCCCTGGACGCTGCCGTGAAGAAGCTGAAGTGGGAGCAGACGAGCACGGGCACCAAGGTCGAGTCGAAGAGCTTCTGGTTCATGTTCGAGGCGCTGGTGGCCACCATGGAAAGCGGCAAGGACGAACCTGAGCTCAAGCATCCCGACGGCGCGCCGCTCACCTTATTGCGCAAGATGTCGATGTCGATGCTCGCGCAGGGTTGGATTCCGTATCTCACAGAGCACGACACGAATCTTCTCCTCAGCACGACGGGCCTCGCTTCTCAATACATCCAGGCGCCGCAAGTCACGCTTCACGCGACGAAGTGCGGACAATGCGGCGGCGCGCTCAGCATCCCCGAGGGCGCGAAACGGTGCCTCTGCGAGTCCTGCGGCTACGTCGTGACGCACGCGGGCGGACCCGTCAAATGCAGCACCTGCGCCGCAGCGATCAGCGTCCCCGAAGGGACGTCCACGTTCGCCTGCTTGTTCTGCAAGACGGAGCTGCGCGCAATCCGCTGGTGACGGTCTGGCGAACGGCTCTGGAGTTTGGGCGGTAGGGGTTCGCCGCGCCGGTGACCGCCGTGAACACGCCACGGCGTGCGCGCCGGTGATGCTGGACGCCGGCTGCCAAGCCGATCTGGTCAGACGACTTACTCGTACGAGTCCGGCCAGAGCTTCGCGAGCACCGCGTCGCTGAGCTTCTGCCAGAGCGAGTCGTTCAGCGGGTACTTGAGCTCCACGCTCTTCTTCCCATCCGCCGTGCCGACGACGTCCTTGTCGAAGAGCTGCTGATCGAAAGCCTGGGTGTACGCGGGATCCTGCGCCAGCGAGATGATCTCCTGGTTCCGGTTCAACGCGACGTTGTCCACGTTCGACGAGCCCACGGTCGCGTACGTGCCATCGACGGAGAGGCTCTTGGTGTGGATGGGCGTCGGGTAGATGTAGATGTGCACGCCTGCCTGGAGCAGCTTGTCGAACTGGGTGCGCGCGTCCATGCCCAGCGCGCCCTCGTTGGAGCCGTACACGTAGCGCACGTTCACGCCCCGCTTGGCCGCGGCGCAGAGCGCGTTCACGATGTCGTCTGCTGGCGGGTAGGCGTTCTCGAGGTTCACGTTCGTCGTGGCGTGGTTGATGAGCGCCAGGTACGCCGCGCGGATGTTCTCGTCCTGGCCCGGCGTGTGCTCGATGATCCGCATCGACACGTTGGTCTGGTTGGTGCTGATCGCCTTCGCCGGCGGACCCATGAGCGAGCTCGGATCGATCGCGCTGCCGCCCTCGGTCTTCCAGGTGTTGATGAAGTCGTTGAGTACCGGCGCGACCGCCGGCCCTTGAATCTGCGTGGCCACATCGTGGAAACGATTGGGCACGCTCGGGTCGCCGAGGTAGCGATCGCCGGTGTTCATGCCCAGCACCCACGCGGTCTGGCCGTCCACGATGATGGATTTGCGGTGATCCCGGTGGACGTCGAGGTCCTGGAGTGAGTTGACCGGGTTGTACAGTTGAACCGGGATGCCGGCGGCCTGGATCCGAGCCAGCTCGGGATTGTGGCTAAAGAGAAAGTCGCGCCCACCGATCGCGTCGGAGGACACCCGCACATCCACGCCGCGCTGCTTGGCGGCGATGAGGTGGCTCACCACTTCGTCCACCGTGGTGCCGCTCTTGTCGAATTCATAAGTCTCATAACAAATACTCTTCTGCGCCGAGTCGATGCTCGAGAGGATCTGCGGCAGCGCATTCTGCCCGTCGACGTACACGCCCACGCGATTGCCGGTGGTGAGCGTCGATTGCGTGTGCTGATCCAGGAGCTGGGAGAGCTGCGCGTCGGTGGTGTTCAGGCCGAGCGTCGGCGGCGGCACCAGGTTCTTGGGCCCCTCCGGCTGCGTGAGATCGACATAGGTCTGCTTCAGCGAGCCGACGTTGGACGCCACAGTCTCGAAGACATCTCCGGCCGTCTGCGCTGCCTTCTGACCCAGCTTGACGACGTTCTGCTCCGCCTTCGTCGCGGTGTTCTCGACCTGCTTCTCCGCGCCCTTGAGGACGTTGAGCAGGCCCGAACCCAAACCAGAGACCTTGGACATGGCCACCTCGTGCCGCGGGTCGACGACCCATTGTCGCCCAAGATGGCCGTTCGTTGTGCGTTGCTTCCACCCGCGCGTCGGGTCGAAAGAAAGCTCTACCTTGCACCCGCCCGATGAGGGCTTCTTCAGAAAACGTCAGGGGTTGGAACGTCGTCGCTTTCCGCATCGGCGGGGGTTGTCGATGCTTGGAAAGCAAGCCTTCGCTGAGGGAGCGCGCGTCCTTCCCGAGGCGGCATGCAAAATAGAGAAGGCCAGAGGCCCTGGCCTCGCTCGCTGACTGTTCGCGACGAGCGGGGTCGGTTTTGAAGCACGGCGAGGCTCACGAATCCCTAGGAATTGCTCGCGCGCGGCGGCTGCCTCGGCAAAACGATCGTGAAGCGCGTGCCCTCCACCGCCGTCGAGCGCACGTCGATGTGCCCGCCGTGTCCGCGCACCACCTGGTTCACGATGTAGAGCCCGAGCCCGAAGCCTTCGTGCTCGGCGCCGCCGTGGCCGCCCGCCTTCGCCCGCGCGAACGGCTCGAAGAGCACCGCCATCACCTGCGCCGGGATGGGCATGCCCTCGTTCGCCACCTCGAGCCGAACCGTGCCGTCCTCCCCGGACGCCGTCAGCCGAACCGGCCGTCCCTGCGCGCCATGGGTCAGCGCGTTGCGGAGCAAGTTGGAGATCACCTGCTCCAGCCGCGCGGGGTCCCACGATCCCTTCAGGTCGCCCTCGAAGTGGGTCGAGATGTCCACGCCACCGTGGGCCGCGCGCGTCTCCTCCACGATGCGCGCGCTCAGCTCGCGCAGGTCGCACGGCTCGAAGTCGAGCGGCAACGCGCCACCAAAGCGCGCCCGCGTGAAGTCCAGCAGCCCCGAGAGCATCTGCCCGATGCGGTCGGCCGCGCGGTCGATGTTGGCGATGATCCGTCCCGAGCCGGCGTCGGCCAGGGCGCGCGCCAGCACGCCGGTGGAGACGCGGATGGCGGCGAGCGGGTTGCGCATGTCGTGCGAGAGGATGCCCACCAGCCGGTCGCGAAACTCGATGCCGCGGCGGAGCTGCTCACGGTCGCGCGAGGCCTGGGTGACGTCGCGCACCAGCACCAGGCGCATATCGTCTTGGAAGCGCTTCGTCGCCACCTCGATGTCGACGAGCTCGCCGTTCTTCCTGCGGATGGTGGTGGTGATGTGTGCGGGCCTGCCGTCGAGCACCGCCCACTCGGGTACGGGCTGGGCGCCGGGCGCCAGGAGCGCGCGGCCGTCGGGCAGCGCCAGCAACTCCTCCCGCGAGTAACCGGTGATTCGAAGAAAGGCGTCGTTCACGAAGACGTACTTGTACCGGCGGGCGATGAGCAGCCCCTGCCCGAGCTCGTCTGCCGCGCGGATGATGGCCTGGTAGCGATCGCGCTCCAGCCGCAGCGCTGCATCGAGCTGGGCCTCGCCCACCAGCTGCCCCGCGCGCGAGACCATGACGCGGAAGAGCAGCTTGTCTTCATTCGAGAAGTCGTAGACCCGCGTCGAGCCCATGTGCGCCACGCCGATGAGCTTCCCGTCGCCGTCGAAGAGCGGCACGCCGTACAGCGCGTGGATCTGGCGCTCCCGCATGAACTGGCTCGCCACCAGCGGGTCGGTGGCGGCATCGCGCAGCATGACCGGCCTGCGCGTGGCGGCGATTCTGCCGGCGAAACCCTCGCCCACCGCCAGCGAGAAGCCCGCGTCACGTTCGGCGATGAGGCCCACCGCTGCCTTCACCTGGAGCCGTCCGTCTTCGAGGAGCAGGATGGCGGTCGAGTCCACCTCGTCCACGCCCTTCACGAAGGCTGCCAGCAGGCGCGGGAGCAGCACGGCCATGTCGGGGCCGCCGAGCGCCGCCGCCGAGAGCTCCTCGAGCGCGCCCAGGATGCGATCGCGCATCCGCGAGTAGCCGTGGATCGAGGCCTTGAGCGCCTCGTCGATGCCCGCGTTGAACCTCAGGAGCTCGTCGGTGGGCACGCCGTGCTTCACGAAGCCGGTGTAGCGCGTGACCACCACGCTGCGCAGGAGGGCGTACTCCTCGGCGATGGCTTCGAGATCCACGCCTTGCGTCAGCCGGAGCAGCGCGTGACCGCGAACTTCGGGCGCATGATCGACGTCGCGGTGCGTTGCGACGCCGCGCGTGCGCTCGGCGATCTCCATCAGCACCTCGGGGAGCTCGTCGCGCAGGAGCGGCTCGCGCAGGGTGCGGGCACGCTCGTTCACCGCGCGAACCGCGTCCAACCACTGCGCCAGGATGCTGCTGCGGTGGCGCTCGATGAACGCGGAGAGCGTGAGGTCCGACTGCTCGGTCGACGAGCCTGAGTGAACCTCTGACACGGCCAAAAAATGGTGATCTGCCCTGCGCGCGTCGAGCCCGAGCGTCCGGGCAACCGCTCCCGCGCCCGCTCGAGGTTCAGCGTCCGCGGCGCTGGCGCTTCACCTTGTTGGCCTGCTCGCCGAGCGCCGTGCGCGTCTTCTTCGGCAAGCGGGAGATGGTCCTCGAGCGCTTCGCGGCCGTGGCGGCCTTGCGGATGTTCTTGCGCGCAGCGCGCTTCTGCCGGAGCGAGGTCTTCTTCGGTGCCATGCGTCCTCCTTGTGTCGAGCGGGAATTGCGCTCGAGGGAGTCCCGTCATGGCACGCCGAATCGACGCGCAGCCATCGCGCCTGCGCGCGTGAATCTCGTTCCGCACACGCAAGGGCCTCGGGTTGTTGAGCGCGCGACCGCTGCCTTGCGCGCAGGGACCTCGCGTCACCACCCTCACCCCTGGGACCGTGGGAGGTGGCTCGTGCGTTGGCTCCTGCTGAGCTTCGCCGTCGCCGGCGCTGGGCTGGGCTGCACGTGCTTCAACAGCAACACCGAGAAGGTCACGCCCCCGGCGCCGACCACCGTCGACCCGCAGTGCTACAAGAACGGCACGGCCTGGGAAGAGAGCTGCATCAAGGAATGCAACGGTCGAGCAGACGAGCGCAACTGCGACCAGAGCTGTCGGGCCACGGCGCAGCAGCTCTACGCCAAGTGCCCCGTGGTCCACGCGACCGAATAGCCCCTCGCTTGCTCGCAGACCGGGCAAGCATGCAGGCGCGCTCACGCCAGCGTGCCCAACGTAAAAGTGGACCACCGCCGCGCGTCGGGCGTGCCGAGGACACCGCTTGGGCTCACGACATTCGCTGAGCGGGAAGCTGCTTCGAGGCGTTGGCCTGACGCTGCTCGTGTTGATCGGTCTGCTCGCGCTGCTCCAGCTCGCCGCCACGCCGATCGCGCAGTGGTACACCCGCCGCGCGCTCCGGAACCTGACCAGCTTCGACGGCACCGTGGGCGAGGTGCGCGCGAGCGTGTTTCCGCCCACGTACGCGCTCGAGAACCTGCGGCTCACCGAGCGCGAAGGCCCCCAGTCGCGAGAGCCGCTGCTGCAGATCCAGCACGTGATGCTGCGCATCGCCTGGAGGCAGCTCCTCCATGGCGCGCTGGTTGCCAACGTGGAGCTCGACGCGCCGCACCTGCACGTGGTCACCCGCGCGGAGCAGGCGCGGCCCGGCGAGAGCCCGAAGTCGCGCGAGGATCAGCTGGCCAAGCTCGAGCAAGAGCTGGAGCTGCAGACGCCGCTCAAGGTGAACCTCGTCGAGATCCACCGCGGGGCGGTGACCGTCATCGAGACGAGCGGCAAGCCCATGCCCAAGCTGGAGCTCACCCACCTCGAGCTCTCCATCTCCAACCTCGCCACGCGCGCGGCGGAGAAGGAGCACCAGCCCACCGTCCTCGACGGCCACGGAGTCCTGCAGCGCACCGGCGTGGTGACCGCGAAGATCACCGCCGATCCCTGGGCCAAGGGCCTCAACTTCGACGGCCGCGTGAGCCTGCGCAACCTGCAGATCTCAGATCTTCGAACGCTGGTGGAAGCGGCGACCCAGCTCAAGCCCACCCAGGGAACCATCGATCTCTTCGCCGACTTCAAGGCCAAGAACGGCCACATCACCGGCGGCGTGAAGCCCGTGCTCCACGACGTCGAGCTCGCGCCCGCGAATCCGTCGCCCTGGACGAGCCTCAAGGCCTGGGTCGCGGACCTCGGGCTCGATCTCTTCTCGAGTCACAGGGGAAGCGACCAGAAGAAGCTCGCGACGGTGGTTCCCATCCGCGGCACCGTCGACGATCCCCAGGCCCAGCTCTGGCCCACGATCATGGGCGTGGTGCGCAACGCCTTCGTGGAAGGCGTGACCGAGGGCTTCGCGAACGTGCCGCCGCAGACCGCGGAGAAGAAGCAGAACCCGGTGGAGCAGCTCGGCAACGCGCTCAACAAGCAGAAGGGGCCGCCGAAAGCGCAGCCCCCTGCCCCGACGCGCCAAGGACGACACTGACCCGCGCCGCCGCGCGTAACGCCGTCGCGAACGCGTGGCCTACATCCGCTCGATGCGCATGTAGCGAATGATGTTGGGCATCTCGCGGAGCGCCAGCGCAATCCCCGCGAATGCGAGGGCCACGCCGAAGACCTTCGCCGCGGCCTGCACCGCCTGCGAGCCCTGAGAACGAATGACGATGTGCTTCATGGGTGCACCTCCGGTTGCTTCCCTACGGGCTTGATCTCGCGATCGAGCAGCTCGAGCACGATCGTCACCGCGTCGTCGACGACGGCCTCGACCTGGGGGCTCAACGCCATGCGCTCCTCGACGCTCTTCGGCACGCAGCCCACGATTCGCACCGGCGGCATCGCTGCGCCGAGCGCGCGCGCCTGCGCGAAGACCGCGGGCAGATCCATGCCGTGCGGGCTCTGGTCGCCGCCCGGGAGACTGGCGAGGTCCGGCTCGAGCGCGAAGAGCGTCCCCGGCGCGTGCCCCGGCCGCATCAGCGCATCGACGATGATCAGCAGCTCCAGCGGCTGCATCAGGTCATAGGCGAGGTGCAGCCCGCGAATGCCGTAGTCGATGGCGGTGATGCCCGGCGGCAGCGGGTGCGCACGAATGCGGCGAATCACCTCGGGACCAAAGCCGTCGTCGCCGAGGAAGATGTTCCCGACGCCGGCAATCAAGGCGCTCGTGCTCATGGTGCAGCCTCCGCGGCTTCGACGAGCGGCTCCACCTCGTCCAGGGCGTAGTACTGGTAGCGGCCGTACCAGCGGTGCAGCTCGGCAGCCGGGTCCTGGTCGAGCGTGACCGCGACGTACGCGCGGCCATCGACGTCGGTCATCACTGCCTCCACCGTCGCCACGCAGCCGACGAACAGACAATCCTGCGCATCCGTGCGGCGCGAGCTGGCGCGCAGGCGCACGCGGCTGCCGCGCGTCAGTCCTCCGGGCGATGCGCGCGGGATCATCTCTTCGCGGTGCACGTCGCGGAACGCGCCGTGGAGCCGCTCCCAATCCTCGGGCTGCAGCTTCTCCGATTGGTCGATGATGGCCGCCGAGCGCGGATCGGTCGCGCGCGCCTCGTCTTCTTCAATGGCGCGACGCACGAACTGCTCCACCAAGACCGAGTCCGAAGACGCGCCCGACATGTACTCTCCTCGGGAGAACAGATGATCCGCTCCCAAGGTGGCCATGCACCCGATCGGCTGCACGGGCGGAGTCGAGGTTCCGAGGTCCCGAAGAACCCTCGACAAGGATCCCACTCGTCCTCTGGTTCGATGCGGCCGCTCGCCTGCGTGGCCAAGCTCGACGGGCACACCTGGACGCGGAGTGAAGTCATGCCCCAGACACCTTCAGGCGTCGATGAGGTTCACATGTTCACATCCTCTGGATTTCGGAGGGCATGAGCTGCGACGGCGACACCGTGTCCATCACAGCGGCCCAGCGGCCAAGCCTGGAGGACGTTCTGCTCGGGCTCATACCGGGACTGCCCAAGGCGCACCTGCACAACAAGTGCTCGACTTCTCGCTCGGCGTGCGAACCGACTTGCTTCGACTTCGCAGCGCCGGCGCCGACGTGCGCATCGCCTACTCACCGCTCGACGCCGTTCAGCTCGCTCGCGAGAACCCACGACGCGAGGTGGTGTTCTTTGGAATCAGCTTCGCGACGCGACAGAAGCTCGGCGTGGAGATCGATGAGCACTTGGTGCCCGTGGCCGATGCGGTGCGCGGCGCGTGCGAGCTCCTGGGAATGGACCCTATGCTCATCGCCAACGAAGGAAAGCTCGTCGCGTTCGTGCCGCCGGAGGGCGCAGGGGCCGTGCTCGAGGCCATGCGCGCACATCCGCTGGGTCGCGCGGCCGCGCGGCTTGGTGTCGTGACTGCGGAGCATCCGTGGACGGTCGCGGTGCGAACGCTCGTCGGCGGACGACGCGTCCTCGACCTGCCGTTTGGCGAGGTTCTCCCGCGCATCTGTTGAGCGCGCCTTGCACGGTGGTTGCCGACCCGCTGCAACCGACGCCACCCGCGTTCCAGCAGGTGGCGTCGATGGGTCGCCTCACCGGTGCACGGTGCGAGGCGACTTGGCGCTCGGCGACGAGCTGGAGCAAGAC
Organism: Deltaproteobacteria bacterium; assembly: GCA_018266075.1. Taxonomy (GTDB): domain Bacteria; phylum Myxococcota; class Myxococcia; order Myxococcales; family SZAS-1; genus SZAS-1. The sequence continues at coordinate 38,940 of JAFEBB010000001.1, forward strand.
GATGGCTGAGTTGCCCCTGGCGCGGATTGGCGAGCGCACTTCCGAAGAGCTCGGGCAGCTCTTCCGCGCGGCCAACCACCCCAAGGAGCTCGTGACCGTGGAGCTGATGCTCAAGCCCTACGACTTGTCCGTGCTTCTGGAGCGCGTGAGCGAGGGCGTCACGAAGCGCAGGCCACACACCGACGCCCATCCTTGAATCACTCGGCCCTCAGCGCTGGTACGTACCCACCAGCTCGCCGTAGCCGAGGACGTGCGCGCCCGTCCCCTCGAGGATTCGCGAGCGGCCCGCGCCTGGCTCGATGGCCAGCACGCGATCCAGCGCGAAGAGTTGGAAGTGATAGTGGTGCGCGTCGTCACCCTTCGGTGGCGCACACCCGGCCCAGCCCTCCTTGAGGAACGAGTTCCTTCCCACGTGGCCCCCGCAGAGCTCGTCGGGCGCGCCGCCGTGGAGCGCGGCGGGCACGCCTTGCAGCTCGGGCGGAAGGTCGTAGAGCAGCCAGTGAACGAAGGGCAGCAGCAACGGCGCATCCGGGTCTTCGCAGATGAGGACCAACGAGCGCGTCGCGGCCGGCGTTGACGACCAGCGCAAGGGCGGGCTCACCGCGGCGCCGTCGGCAGAGTGCACGACGGGGATGCGCTCGCCTTGCAGGAACTCGGACGAGCTCAGCTCCATGCGAGGCGTGTAGCCCGCGCCGAGCCGCGCCGCGGCCAGCCGAGAGGAGCCCGCGCGCTCGCTCGGCTTCCCACCCACGAACATGTGCGGCATCGAGTAGATCGACTTCACCACGTGGAGTGCATCCATCGCGACCTCCTGTCGCGAACGTAGTGCTGGCGCCGGCGGCTCGTGCGTTGCGCCTCGCATGCCTGCACGGCGACGCCTGGGCCGCTCGGCCAGGGCCGCTCTGGGCAAGCTTCCGAGCGAGAGCGCGACACCGGGTCCCGCATCGTCGGACATCGCCGCGCGGAGCGGAGGCCTGGTGGACCGGCGCTCCAGGCAGAGCTCGTCAGCGGGGCCGTTCTCGCAGGTGAAGACACGGGCCAGGCTCTCACCACGCAACCTTGCCCGAGCCCTCGGGCGAAGTGGGCCTCGCGGACGTGAAGCTGGTGGAGGCCATCCACGAATCGATCCGCACGCACGCGCCGGTGGTGATTCACGCGCCGATTCGAAAGCGTCGACCGAGTGAGAAGGTGCACGCGCCCGCACGCGTGCACGCGGCGCCGCCGCACTGAGCGGCTCAGCGTCGAAGCGCAGCTGCGGTGCCACCGACGACCGCAGCCACGCCAAGCGCTGCGATTGCCGGGTGGATGCGCAACCAGATGGAGGGACTCCACGCCTTCGACCTCGCGTCGAACCGGCCATGCGCGCCGCGATCGCCGGGCACGGGCTCGTCGAGGTTGTCGGGCTGGTACGCAGGCTGCGGGCTCGGCGTCTGCTGCGACTGGTAGCCGGTTCGCGCGAGGTACCACTCGGTGAGCCCCGGCGCGAAGAACCTGCCGAGCACCGCCTTCCACACCGGCAGCCCGAGCCAGAGCTCGCGAGGCCGCTTGCGCGCGGCGTAGATCACCGCCCGCGCGATCACCTCGGGCTGGAAGATGGGCGGCACCGGCTGCGGCCGACGGGGCATCTTGCTGCGCGCGGTGTCGAACTGCGGCGTGTTCACCGCGGGCAGCTGCACCATGCAGATCTTCACCGCGCTGCCATCGTGTCGGAGCTCGATGCGCACCGAGTCCGAGTAGGCGCGGATGGCGGCCTTGCTTGCGCAGTAGGCGCTCTGCAGAGGGATGGAGCAGTAGGCCAGCGCCGAGCCGATCTGGATGATCGTGCCCGAGTTGCGCTGGCGCATGCGCTTCAGTGCGGCCTTCGTTCCGTACACGGTGCCCAGGTAGTTCACCGCGGTGACGCGCGCGAATTCGCCTGGCTCCACCTCGTGCGCCGGCGCGAAGACGGATGCCATCGCGTCGTTGACCCAGATGTCGATGGGCCCGAGCCGCGCCTCGATCTCCGCCGCGGCCTCCTCCACCGACACGGCGCTCGAGACGTCGGTGGGCACGACCAGCGCTCGCCCGCCTGCCTCCTCGATCTCCCGCGCAGCGTGCAGCAGGGCCCCTTCGTTCCGGGCGAGCAGCGCCACCTTGGCGTGCTTGGCGCCGAAGGCCCGCGCGACCGCTCGCCCCACGCCGCTCGACGCGCCCGTCACCACCACCACCCGACCTGCAAGCCTCGTCGTCACCCACGAACACTAGCCACTTGCGCGCAGCCGCGATCGACGGCCCGCGTATCGGCGGTCGCCTGCCCGCTGATGCGCGAGCGCGGGTGCCTAGATTTCGCGCGACCTCGCACGGGCGGTGAACCCATGGCCATGACAGTGGGCGACAAGATCCTCGAGCGGCTCGCCGAGTGGGGCGTGCACCGCGTCTTCGGCTTCCCGGGAGACGGCATCAACGGCCTGATGAGCGCCTTCAACCACGGCGACCACGGCATCCGCTACGTGCAGGTCCGTCACGAGGAGATGGCCGCCTTCATGGCCTGCGCGCACGCCAAGTTCACGGGCGAGGTCGGCGTGTGCATCGCCACCTCGGGCCCGGGTGCCATCCACCTGCTCAACGGCCTCTACGACGCGCGCATGGATCACGCGCCCGTGGTGGCGCTCGTGGGCCAGAGCGCGCGCGCCTCGATGGGCGCCGACTACCAGCAAGAGGTCGACCTCACCTCGCTCTTCAAAGACGTGGCCCGCGAGTACTGCCAGGTAGCCATGAGCCCCATGCAGACCCGACAGCTCATCGATCGCGCGGTGCGCATCGCCAAGGCGGAGCGCACCGTCACGTGCGTCATCTTCCCCAAGGACGTGCAGGAGCTCGATGCCGAGAAGCCGCCGCACCAGCACGGCGCTTCGTTCACGGGCGTGGGCTTCACCAGCCCGCGCGTGGTGCCCATCGCCGAGGACCTGGGCCGCGCTGCCGAGGTACTCAACGCGGGAAAGAAGGTGGCGATGCTCGTGGGCGCGGGCTGCAAGGGCGCGACCGACGAGGTGCTCGAGATCGCCGACCTGCTCGGCGCCGGCGTCGCGAAGGCGCTGCTGGGCAAGGACGTGCTCCCGGATGACTTGCCGTTCGTCACCGGGCCCATCGGCCTGCTCGGGACGAAGCCCTCGTGGAACCTGATGCAGGACTGCGACACGTTGCTGATGGTGGGCACGAGCTTTCCCTACTCGGAGTTCTTGCCCAGGGAAGGCAAGGCACGCGGCGTCCAGATCGATCTCGACGGACGGATGCTGAGCCTGCGCTTTCCCATGGAGGTCAACCTCTGCGGCGACGCGAAGGAGACGCTGCGCGCCCTCGCGCCGCTCTTGCGCAAGAAGCCGGATCGCAGCTGGCGCGAGAAGATCGCCGACGACAACCGCGCCTGGTGGGAGCTCATGCAGTCGCGCGCGATGGGCGAGGCCAAGCCGCTCAATCCGCAGCGCGTGTTCTGGGAGCTCTCGCCGCTGCTGCCCGACCGCTGCATCCTCACCGCGGACTCGGGCTCGTCGGCCGGCTGGTACGCGCGCGATCTCAAGATTCGCCGCGGCATGCAGGGCTCGCTCTCGGGCACGCTCGCGACGATGGGCCCCGCCGTGCCCTACGCCATCGCCGCGAAGTTCGCGTACCCGGATCGCGTGGTGTTCGCGCTCGCAGGCGACGGCGCCATGCAGATGAACGGCATCAACGAGCTCATCACCATCTCCAAGTACTGGAAGGAGTGGGCCGACCCGCGGCTCATCGTGCTCGTACTCAACAATCGCGATCTCAACTACGTGACCTGGGAGATGCGGGCGATGGCGGGTGAGCCCAAGCTCGAGACGTCGCAGGACATCCCCGACTTTCCCTACGCGCGCTACGCCGAATCGCTGGGCCTGCTCGGCGTGAAGATGGAGACGCCCGACTCGGTGCAAGCGGGCTGGGCCAAGGCGCTCGCCGCAGACAGGCCGTGTGTCGTGGAGGCGCGCGTCGACCCGGATGTTCCGCCGCTGCCACCGCACCTCACGCTGAAGGAAGCCAAGGCCTTCGCGAGCGCGCTGCTCAAGGGCGATCCGGACACGCCCGGCGTGATCAAGCAGACGCTCCGCGAACAGTTCTCCAACCTCATCGGCCGCAAGGACTGAGCCGTGGCACGGCGCGAACGACTGGAGCGCATCGAGGTCCGCGCGTATCGAATCCCCACCGATGCGCCCGAAGGCGACGGCACGCTCCGGTGGGATTCGACGACGCTCGTGGTGGTGCACGCACACGGCGGCGGCGCGACCGGGCTCGGCTACACGTACGCCAGCAAGGCGGCTGCCGGGCTCATCGAGGATCCGCTCACGTCGGCAGTGCTGCAACGCGATGTCTTCGACGTGCCGGGCGCACACGCCGCGATGCGCAGGGCGCTGCGCAACGTGGGCATCCCGGGGGCGGGGATGATGGCGCTGTCGGCCGTGGACGTCGCGCTGTGGGACTTGAAGGCGCGGATCCTGGACGTGCCCCTCGCGTCGCTGCTCGGTCGCGCGCAGGAGCGCGTGCTCGCGTATGGCTCGGGCGGCTTCACCACCTACGACAACGCCGGGCTCGAGAAGCAGCTGCGTGGCTGGGTGGAGCAAGGGTTCTCGCGCGTGAAGATGAAGGTCGGCGCGTCACCGGACGAAGACCTGGGCCGCGTCCGTGTGGCACGCGCAGCCGTGGGACAGAAGCCCGCGCTGATGGTCGACGCCAACGGCGCGTACACCGCGACCCAAGCGCGCGCGTCCGCAGAGCGCTACGCCGAGTTCGGTGTGGACTGGCTCGAGGAGCCCGTCTCCTCCGACGACCTTCGCGGCCTCGGCGCCATTCGTGCACATGCGCCCGCTGGACTTCGAATCACGGCCGGCGAGTACGGCGACACCCCGCTCTACTTCCGGCGAATGCTCGAGGCAGGCGCCGTCGACGTGCTCCAGGCCGATGCGACGCGCTGCGGTGGTGTCACGGGCTTCCTCGAATGCGCCGCACAAGCTCGCGCGCAGCAGACGCCGCTCTCCGCGCACTGCGCACCCGCGCTCCACACGACGCTCGGCTGCGCGGGGTTGGGCTGCGAGAGCGTCGAGTATTTCCACGATCACGTTCGCATCGAAGCGCTCCTCTTCGACGGCGCACCGAGCCCCCGCGAGGGCTGGCTCGCGCCCGATCTCTCGCGCTCCGGCCTGGGGCTCGAGCTCAAGCAGCGCGATGCGGAGCGCTTCAGGTTTTGAGGTGAGCGATGGGCATCGACACGCGCGAGTCCGTTGTCCCTGGCGTACGCGAAGGCAAGCTCTCCACCCGGATCGTCGAATCAACCGGTGTTCCGCCGCCCCTCGCGCGCGCGTTGGAGCAGGAGCTGCGACGTCGCATCCAGGGCGAGGTTCACTTCGACCCTGGCTATCGCGCGCTCTACGCCACCGACGGCTCCAACTACCGCATGCCGCCCATCGGCGTGGCATTGCCGAAGACGCCCGATGACGTGACCGAGATCGTGGCGGCGTGCCGGCGCTTCGGGGTGCCCATTCTCTCTCGTGGAGGCGGCACCAGCCTCTCGGGCGAGACGTGCAACGCCGCGGTGATCATCGATCACTCCAAGTGGCTCCGGACGATCGTCGAGCTGGATCCGGTCCACAGGCGCGCGCGGGTGCAGCCGGGTGTGGTGCTCGACGACCTGCGCAGCGCGGCCAACGCGCACGGGCTCACCTTCGCCCCAGATCCCTCGACGCATCGCTACTGCACGCTCGGCGGAATGCTCGGCAACAACTCCTGCGGCCGGCACTCGCTCATGGCCGGACGAACGGCCGACAACGTCGAAACCCTCGAGGTGCTCACCTACGACGGCCAGCGCCTTCGCGTCGGCGCGACCTCGCTCGAGGATCTGAAGCGCATTCAAGAGGCGGGCGGTCGCCGCGCAGAGATCTACGATCGCCTCGGTCACATCGCAGATCGCTACGGCGCACAAATTCGAGCGCGCTTTCCAAAGATCCCGCGGCTCGTGTCGGGCTACGCGCTGGATCAACTCCTGCCTGAGCACGGCTTCCACGTGGCGCGGTCGCTGGTGGGAACGGAGGGCACCTGCGTCACCGTGCTCGAGGCGACGCTCCGGCTCGTACCCTGGCCGAAGAGCCGCGTGCTGCTCGTGCTCGGCTTCGACGACATTTTCCGGGCAGGCGATCGCGTCCCCGAGCTGCTCGGCTTTGGCGCCATCGCACTCGAGGGCTTCGACGATGTGCTCGCGCAAGACATCCGCGAACACCACTTGCATCCGAAGTACTTGAAGCTGCTCCCCAAGGGACACAGCTGGCTCTTCCTCGAGTTCGGCGGAGACAACCGCGACGAGGCAATCGCCCACGCGCGGCGCCTCGAGGCACACCTCAAAGCGAACCCGGGAGCCCCGAGCGTCGTGCTCTATCCCGACCGCGAGGAGCAGCAGCACCTGTGGAACGCGCGCGAGGCCGGCCTGGGCGCGACGTCGCGTGTCCAAGGCCAGCACGATGCGTGGCCCGGCTGGGAGGACTCGGCGGTCCACCCGGATCGACTCGGTGAGTACCTGCGCGGGCTGCGCAAGCTCTACGACAAGTACGGCTACCACGCTGCGCTCTACGGGCACTTCGGCCAGGGCTGCGTGCACACGCGCATCGACTTCGAGCTGGAGACCCCGCGCGGCGTGGCGCGGCACCACGCGTTCATCGACGAAGCGTCTTCACTCTGCGTGAAGCTCGGCGGCTCACTCTCGGGCGAGCACGGCGACGGCCAGGCGCGCGCCGAATTCCTCGAGAAGATGTTCGGCCGCGAGCTGATGGAGGCGTTTCGCGAGTTCAAGGCGGTCTGGGATCCCGGCGACAAGCTGAACCCCAACAAGCTCATCACCGCTCGCGGGGCGCGACCGTACAGCACCACCGAGAACCTGCGCATGGGTCCGCACTGGAACCCCGCGCATCCCTCGACGCACTTTCACTACCCGGACGATGAAGGCGACCTCACGCGCGCATCGACCCGTTGCGTGGGCGTGGGCAAGTGCCGTTCGGAGCACGTCCAGGAGGGCTCGGTGATGTGTCCGAGCTACATGGCCACGCGCGACGAGCGCGACTCCACCCGCGGCCGCGCGCACGCCCTCTTCGAGATGCTCACCGGCACGATCGACGAGGCCGGTTGGAAGAGCGAGGGCGTGAAGCGCGCGCTCGACCTGTGCCTCTCCTGCAAGGGCTGCAAGCAGGACTGCCCCATGCGCGTGGACATGGCGACGTACAAGGCCGAATTCCTCAGCCACCACTACGCAGGCCGCGTCCGTCCGCGCGAGGCGTATGCCATGGGCCTCATCGCGTGGTGGGCGCGCGCCGCCGAGCTCTCGCCCCGGCTCGCGAACGCGTTCACGCAGACGCCCGGAGTGCGGCGCGTCTTCAAGTGGCTGGGCGGCGTTGCGCCCGAGCGCGAGGTGCCGCCCTTCGCGCCGCGCACGTTCCAGGAGCTCTTCGCTGCTCGCCCAGAAGCGCCGCGAATGGGACGTCAGGTGATCCTCTGGCCAGACACGTTCAGCGATCACTTCCATCCCGAGGTGCCGATGGCCGCAGTGGACGTTCTGGAGGCCGCAGGCTTCTCGGTGCGCTTGCCCTCGCTGCGGCTCTGCTGCGGCCGCCCGCTCTACGACTACGGCATGCTCGACACGGCGAAGCGCTGGCTGCGTCGAACCCTGGACGGCCTCGGCGATGCGATCGACGCGGGTGTGCCCATCGTCGGCGTGGAGCCCTCGTGCATCGCGGTCTTCCGCGACGAGGTGCGAAACCTGTTCCCTGAAGACGCGCGCGCGAAGCGGCTCGCCGAGCAGAGCTGGCTGCTCTCCGAGTTTCTCAAGGCTCAAGCGCCAGACTTCGAATTGCCTTCGGTGCCGCGCGACGCGCTCGTTCAAAAGCACTGCCACCACCACGCCGTCCTCCGCTTCGGCGATGAACAGGAGACGATGAAGAAGATGGGCCTGCGCGCGCACGTGCTCGACTCGGGGTGCTGTGGGCTCGCAGGCTCGTTCGGCTTCGAGCGGCGGCACCACGCGCTCTCCATGCAGATCGGCGAGCGCGGACTGTTTCCGGGCTTGAGACAATCGCCGGATGCGCTGGTCATCGCCGACGGCTTCTCGTGTCGAACGCAGATCGCCCAGGGCACGAGGCGAGAAGCGCATCACCTCGCGGAAGTGCTGCGCGACGGCCTCGCGGATGCGGGGCGGCTGCGGACAGGCGCGTGGACGCAGCTACCACCACGCCCCCTCGTGCCCCGATGGGCTTGGGGGCTGGCTGCGGCGCTGGCGCTCGTCGCCGTCGCTCGCCAGGCTCTGGCCTGAGTGCTCGCCGAGGGCGGCGGCCACCTCGAGCAGCGTCGCGTGCACGAATGCTTGCGGGAGGTTTCCGCGGCTCTGCCGCTGCTCCACGTCGAACTCCTCGGTGTAGAGCCCGGGCCCGCCGACCGCGCTCCGGCCCCGCTCGAAGGTGCGAACCGCGTCGATCAGCCGGCCGTGCTCGAGATACGCCAGCGCCAGCCAGAACTGACAGAGCAGGAACGCGCCCTCCGCGGAGCCGAGCGGCCGCGCGTCGTGGCGAAAACGGAAGACGAAGCCTTCCTGCATCAACTCGCGCTCGACCGCGCGAACCGTGGCCGCGGTCCTCGGCTCGGGGCCGGCGAAGGCGCCCCGCACCTCGGGGATCACGAGCGACGCGTCCATGCGCGCGTCGTCGGTCGTTCGCATCCAGGCTCCGTCTGCACGCGTGGCGCGGGCGCGCGCATGGCGGACCAGGTGGTCGGCGAGCATCAGCTCGCGGTGTCGCGCCGCGCCAGCCTGCCTCGCCGAGGCGAGCTGACGCAGCCCCGCGCTGCACATCAGCAGGCTGTGCGTGTAGTGCGCCGGCGCGAGCTCCCAGACGCCAGCCTCCGGGTCGCTCCATCGCTGCTCGATCGCACGCGCAGCGAGCGAGGCCGCGCGCCAACCGAAGGCGTCGAGCCGCTCGTGCCGTGCGGCGGTCGCAAGGAACACGAGCGCCTCCCCGAACACATCGAGCTGGAACTGGCGCCCCGCGCGATTGCCGCGCCGCACCTCGCCCGAGCCCGGATAGCCGGGCAAGTTCAAGCGGTGCTCGGCGGGAACGCCCTGGCCGTGCGGCGTATACACCGGACGCAGCTCGGGGCCGTCCTCGAGGATTCGCTCGGTGACGAAGCGCACCGCCTGGTCGAAGAGCTCCACGAGCCCGGCGCGCTCCGCCGCGAGGCCCGCGTAGCACTGGTCGCGAATCCAGGTGTAACGGTAGTCGTAGCTTCGTCCCGTCTCGGCGCGCTCGGGAAGGGAGGTGGTCGCAGCCGCGACGAGCCCCCCACCCTCGCAGGTCAAGCCGCGGAGGATCGCGGCCGCGAGCTGCGCTTCCCCCGGCGCCTCCATCGAGATCCTCTCGACTCCCGCGCCCGACCATCCCGCGCGCGTGCGCGCCCAGAGCGCCGCGGCAACGGGAGGGGGCTCCGTGAACGGGTGCGTGGAGAGCTCCAGGACGAGATCCTGGCTCTGCCCTGCGGGGATCACGACGTCGAGCTCGAGACCTCCGCGGAGGGCGCGCGCGTCGCGTGCGCCACTCCAGCGCAGGTGCACGCCCCCGCTGCTCGCTTCGTAGATTCCCTCTCCGACGCGCTCGAAGGGATGGCCGAGCGCGCGGAGCTGCGGACATGGCACGAGTCGGACGTGGAAGCCGGCATCGTGGTCGAGCGCCCGGAGCTGCCGCAGCAGGATCGCGCCATGCTTGGGTGGCGGGCGGACGAGCGCTTCGTGGCTCTCGGCAATCCCGTGGAGCGTCGCCCAGCGGCTGCGCCAGATGAGCGTACCCGCTTCGTAATGCCCGCCCGTGACCGCAGGCTCGCGCGGGCAGGCCACGTACTCGCCGGGCCCGAGGTGCAGGCCGGAGAAGACGGGCGCGTCGGCCCAGCTCGGGAAGCACATCCACGCGAGCTCACCACCCGGGCCAACGAGCGCTCCGCGCTCACCATCCGCCACGAGCGCGTAGTCGTGCAGCGGTGAAGGGCGTGCAGTCATCACGCACGAAAGCTGCTGCGCCCTCGAACTGTCGGCCATGCGCCGCTCCCCTGCTCGCGCGGCGGGCCCCGTCTAGCCATGCAGCCGAGGCAGCCGCTGACCCCCGCGGCGCACGGGCTCGAAGAGATCGCCCACGGCAGCCCAGGCGATGGGCAGCGGCGCTGTGGTCAATGGCCCGGACAACCGGCGCGGGCACCACCGCGGGCGCTGGCCGCCATTCGTGCCGCGCGCGTCGAGCACCGGCCGCTGCCCTTGCCGCAAGCCACCCGTGTGCCTACCTCCCCGTGACACGAGGAGGTGGCGCATGCCCGGACGCAAGCACGGAAACGTGAAGAAGCCGCGCAAGTACGAAGCGCTGCGACGCAAGGGGCTCCCGAAGGCCCGCGCGGCGAAGATCGCGAACAGCCCCAAGTCGTCGAGTCGCAAGGGCGGCAAGAGAAGCCACCGCGGCAAGTAGCAGCTGTGCGACCCAGGACTTTCGCGTGACGCGCCTGCGAGGGAAGGTGCTCCGCGACACCGGCCTCGCGCCCGTCGTGATGGCGACGGTTCATCCGTCCAGCGTGCTGCGCGCCATCGACGCGGAACAGCGCGAGCGCGAGCGCGCCCAGTTCTTCGACGACCTGCAGGTGCTCGCCGCGGAGCTTGGATTTTCTGCGCGAGGCGGATGACGGCGCGCGGACGTTTGCGGACCTTGCCGGGGCAACCCGTCGATGCCTACCTGATGGCCTCCGCGAAGGAGGGCATCCGTGCCGGTGGAGTTTCCACCGTGGAGCACATTGCTCGCTCGAGGCCTCGTCTTTGGGGGGCCCGTGCTGGGCCTGGGCCTCGTCATTTCTCCAATGGTCTACGTGCGAACGCAGTTCTTCCAAGAGCGGCTCGACCCCGTCCTGCAGCCACTGCAGTTCGATCATCGCCACCACGTGCAGGACGATCACATCGACTGCCTCTTCTGCCACCAGACCGCGGAGAAGGCACCGAGCGCTGGCTACCCCTCCAGCGACATCTGCCTGGGCTGCCACGCGCAGGTCTGGAACCAGGCGCCGCTCCTCAGCCAGGTTCGCGCCAGCGGCCTCGACGGCGGAGTCGTTCCCTGGCGGCGCGTCCATCGGCTGCCGGACTTCGTCTACTTCAACCACTCGATCCACGTCGGCAAGGGCGTGGGCTGCGTGGAGTGCCACGGCCACGTGGAGCAGATGGCGGTGGTGGAGAAGGTGGAGCCCATGACCATGGGCTGGTGCCTCGATTGTCACCGCCAGCCGGAGGGCCATTTGCGGCCTGCCTCGGAGATCACCAACCCAAACTGGCATCCGGGTGGCGATGCCGCCGCCGAGCAGAAGGCGCTCGCGGCGCTCAACGACGTCGAAACCCGAACCAGCTGCACCGCGTGCCACCGATGAGACAACCATCGCCAGCTCCTGCGCCGCGCCCGCTCGCGAACGAGCTCAAGCCGGGTGTGTCGCGGCGCGCCTTCATGCAGCTTCTGGGCGCGGCGGGAATCGCCGGCTTGCCGGGCTGCTTCCGCCGACCGCCGGACGAGGTGGCGCCGTACGCGACCACCCCGGAGGGCGTGGTTCCTGGTGTACCGCGTCACTTCGCGACCGCGCTGGAGCGAGATGGCTACGCGTTGGGCGTGCTCGTCACCTCACACGATGGGCGCCCGACCAAGATTGAAGGCAACCCTGCACACCCCGCGAGCCTCGGGGCGACGGATGCCGGCATGCAGGCCGCGGTGCTCGACCTGTATGACCCTGCGCGTCTCCAGACCGTGCGCGATCACGGCCAGGCCATGGCGCGCGACACCTTCCTGGAGCGCATGGCGGCGCTTCGCCGCGAGCACCTCGTCGACGGCGGCGCACACCTGCACCTGCTGCTCGCGCCCACCTCATCACCGACGCTCATCTCGATGGTGCAGCAGCTTCGAACGCGCTTCCCGCGAGCGACGGTGCACAGCCATCGGCCCCTGGACACGGCCGCGTGGGCGCGCGCGTCGAAGCTCGCATACGGCCGCGTGCTGCGCTCGCGCTTCGATCTCAACCGAGCGGAGGTCTGCGTCGCGCTCGACAGCGACTTCTTCTCCTTCGGGCCCGAGCGGCTTCGGCTCGCGCGAGAGTGGTCGGACCGCCGCGTCGACCCGATGAGCTTGAACCAGCTCTTCGTGGCCGAGACGGGGCTCTCGCTCGCCGGGAGCGTCGCCGACGATCGCCTCGCCGCGCGGCCCAGCGCGCTGCCGCAGCTCGCGCTCGCCCTCGTGCGGGACGTCTCGCGCGCCACGGGCCAAGAGCTCGCACTGCCTGATCCGCGCCTCGACGAAGTGCAGCAGAAGTTCATTCAGCGCGTGTCACGCGCGCTCGTGAAGCATCGCGGGCGCGCCGTGGTGTTGGTGGACGACGCCAGCCCGGAGCTGCTGCAGGCCGCCGCGATCCTGCTCAACGCGCTCGTCGCGGGCGAGCTCGCCACGCTGCTCCCTCCCGTCGAGCTCGATCCCTTGGCGAGCCCGGCAGGCCTTACGCCTCTCATCGAAGCCGCAGCGCGCGGCGAGGTGCGGACGCTGATCTCGAACGCGTTCGACCCGGTCTACACCGCGCCGGCCGACGTCGATGTCCGTGGAGCCTTCGCCCGGATCCGCGACGTCATCCACCTTGGCGAGCTGCCCGACGCGACCTGGTCCATCGCGAACCTCTCGGTGCCGCGCTCGCACCCGCTCGAGAGCTGGGGTGACGTGCGCGCGGTAGACGGCACGGTGTCGTTCATCCAGCCGCTGATTGCGGCGCTCTACGACTCGTTCACCATGGCGGAGCTCCTCTCCGCGCTCGTCAACGACGCGCCCCGGAGCGCGCGCGAGCTCCTCGAAGGCGAGTGGCGCCCGAAGGCCGGAGCCGATTTCGAAGAGGTGCGTCGCGAGATCCTCCGCACCGGCGTCGTGGCCAACTCGCAGAGCACGCCGGTTCGAGCTGCGCCCGATGTCGAGCGGCTGGTCCAGGTGCTGAAGAACCAGAGCCCGCAGCCCACGAACCTGCTGGAGCTCAACCTCTCGCCTGATCGACGGATGCACGCTGGGGAGCAGTCGAACAACGTGTGGCTTCAGGAGTGCCCCGACGCGCTCACCCAGCTCGCGTGGGACAACGCGCTCCTGCTGAGCCCCTCGACCGCGAGCTCGCTCGGCGTCTCGTCGGGCGAGGAGGTGGAGCTCGTGGCCGACGATCAACGGCTCGTGGCGCCGGTGTTGACGCTCCCCGGCCACGCGGAGGGGGCCGCGACCTTGCACCTGGGACACGGCCGATACTTCGAGGGCGAAGCCCCCGTCGGCGTCGACGCCTACGTGCTGCGGACGCGCGCGGCGCTGGACGCGGCGCCCTTGGCTTCGATCACCCGGACCGGCCGCACGCGAAACCTGGCGTTCATCCAGATCGAGGGCTCGGACCAGGACCGCAAGGACGCGCGCGAGCTCGACGTGAGCGCGCTGGAGCCCGCGCTGAGCAAGCTCGCGAAGCAGCGGCAGAGGTACGAGTCGCTCTTCCCGCCTGTCGAGTACCACGGCTACCGCTGGGCGATGGCCATCGACCTCTCGCGCTGCATGGGCTGCCAGGCCTGCGTGGTCGCGTGCCAGGCGGAGAACAACGTGCCCAGCGTGGGCCGCGACGAGGTGATGCGCGGCCGGGAGATGCACTGGCTGCGCGTGGACCGCTACTTCACCAGCGAGGCCCGGGTGCAGTTCCACCCGCTGATGTGCGTGCACTGCGAGCACGCGCCCTGCGAGTACGTCTGCCCCGTCAACGCGACCGTGCACTCCGACGAGGGCCTCAACGAGATGGTCTACAACCGCTGCGTGGGCACGCGGTACTGCTCGAACAACTGTCCCTACAAGGTGCGGCGCTTCAACTTCCACGCCTATGGCGACCAGGTGCCGAGGCTCGCGCAGCTGGCGATGAACCCGGAGGTCACCCAGCGCAGCCGCGGCGTGATGGAGAAGTGCAGCTACTGCGTGCAGCGCATCGAGGCCGCGCGCATCCACCGGGAGCTCGAGCACCAGCCCATCCGCGACGGCGACATCGTCACCGCGTGCCAGCAGGCCTGCCCCACGCACGCGCTCACCTTCGGCACCCTCTCGGATCCCAACGCGCGCGTCTCCCAGCTCCACGCCGATCCGCGCCGCTACGACCTGCTCGGCGAGCTGGGCACTCGGCCCCGCACCGGCTACCTCGCACGGCTCACCCACCGCCCCTCGGAGGCCGAGTGATCGCCGAGCGCAAACCCGAAGGCGAAGAGCCGCTCCTGGAGGGCGCGCCGAGCATCGATCGCCTCCACGACACGCTGCTCCGGCCGGTGTGGGAGCCACCGGGCCGGGGCTGGTGGGCGCTCTTCCTCCCGGCAGTCGCGGGCACGGGCTTGTTCGCGTACAGCGTCTTCCTCACGGTCACGCGCGGCATCGGCGAGTGGGGCAACCACATCCCCGTCGCCTGGGCCTTCGGGATCGTGAACTTCGTCTGGTGGATCGGCATTGGGCACGCCGGCACGCTCATCTCCGCGATCCTTCACCTGTTCGAGCAGGGCTGGCGCACGTCGATCAACCGGGTCGCCGAGGCGATGACCATCTTCGCGGTGATCTGCGCGGGCATGTTCCCCGTGCTGCACCTCGGCCGGCCGTGGTTTGCGTACTGGCTCATCCCCTACCCGGACACGATGCAAGTCTGGCCGCAGTTCAAGAGCCCGCTCACCTGGGATGTGTTCGCGGTGAGCACGTACCTCACCGTCTCCGTCATCTTCTGGTACGTGGGGATGATTCCCGACATGGCCGCGCTTCGCGACTCTTCGCCGGGCCGCTTCGCGCGCTACGCGTATGGCGCACTCTCGCTGGGATGGCGCGGCAGCTCGAAGGCGTGGCGCCACTACGAGATGACCTACCTGCTGCTCGCGGGCCTCGCGACGCCGCTGGTGCTCAGCGTGCACACCATCGTGAGCTACGACTTCGCGGTGTCGCTCTTGCCCGGCTGGCACGAGACGATCTTTCCGCCCTACTTCGTGGCTGGCGCGCTGCACTCCGGCATCGCCATGGTGTTCACGCTGCTGTTGCCGGTGCGCTGGGCGCTCAAGCTGGAGACGGTGATCACCCCCCGGCACCTCGACGCGCTGGCCAAGCTCTCCATCTGCATGAGCTGGCTCGTGGGCTACGGCTATGCCACCGAGCACTTCATCAACCGCTACGGCGGCGATCAGTATGACGTGCACGTGTACGCCGCGCGCGTGACCGGCCACTACGCGTGGATCTGGGCCTGCATGGTGGGCTTCAACGTGCTCGTGCCGCAGCTGCTCTGGTGGCCGCGCATGCGCAAGAACGTGTTCGTGCTCTGGTTCATCGCGCTCGTCGTGAACCTGGGCATGTGGTCCGAGCGGTTCATCATCATCGTCACCTCGCTGTACCAGGACTTCGTGCCCTCGCGCTGGCGGGACTACTCGCCACGGCCGGTCGACATCGGCCTGCTGGTGGGGAGCGTGTGCTTCTTCACCGCGTGCTTCTTGCTGTTCCTTCGCTTCCTGCCGCCGGTGCCGGTGAGCGAGGTGAAGAAGCTGCATCACCAGCTCGAGGCCGAACACGACAAGGCGGCGGCCTGAATGGGCGCCTGGGTCCTCGCCGGCTTCTCGGAGGAGGAGCGCCTCGCGAACGCCGCGCGCGGCATGCGGCGCGCGGGCTTCGAGCGGGTGGAGGCCTACACGCCCTACCAATCCGAGGCGGTGATGGAGTCGCTGCCGGGCTCCACGCAGGTGGCCACGGTAGTGCTGCTCGCGGGGTTCGTGGGGATCGGCACGGGCCTGCTCATCCAGTGGTGGTGCAATGCGTTCAACTTCCCCATCAACGTCGGCGGCCGACCGCCACTCAGCCTGCCCACCTACTTGCCGATCTGCTTCGAGTGCATGGTGCTCTTCGGCTCGCTCTCCGGGCTCTATGCGTTCTTCATCTCCTGCCGGCTGCCGAAGCTTGACCACGCGCTGCAGCGCTCCGAGCTCTTCGCGCGCCACACGGTCGATCGCTTCGTGCTCGCGGTTCGCTGGGAGTCGGCGTCGTCGTCCCGGCCGCTGGAGAAGCGCTTGCGGGAGCTGGGCGCGAGCGAGATCGAGGAGGTCGGTGATTCATGAGGCGCCTCGCCGCGACGCTCCTGCTCCTCGGCGCGTGCACGCCCTGGCAGTGGGACCCCATGAAGAAGCAGGGCCGGCCGAGCGCGTATGAGCCGAGCTCGCTCTTTCCCGATGGCCGGGCGATGCGCACGCCGCCTGCAGGTTCGGTGGCGCGCGAAGACCCTGTGGGGCCGGTGCACTTCCTCGAGGATGAGCCGGATGGCGGCGGCTTCGTGGAGGGCCCCCGGCCGCCGCTCACCGCCGCTTCACTCGATCGTGGCGAGCAGGTCTTCGACCGCATCTGCGCAGCCTGCCATGGCCTGAGGGGCGACGGCGTGAGCCGGGTGGCGCAGAAGATGTCACTGCGGCCGCCGCCCTCGCTCCTCGCCCCGCCCATCACCCAGCTCGGGGATCACCAGCTCTTCGCCATCCTCACCGAGGGCTACGGCCTGATGCCCGCGATGCGCGGCTGGCTCACGCCCGAGGACCGCTGGAACGTCATCTCCTACGTGCACGTGCTCCAGCTCGCCTCCGCGGTGCCGGCGGGCGAGCTCTCCTCCGCCGATCGCGCGGAGCTCGGAGGTGCGAAGTGAGCCCTGTTCCCTGGAGACCTCCGCCGCGCGCGCTTCGCATTTCGCTGGGTGTGGGCGGGGCAGGCATCCTGCTCACCGGGCTCGGCGTGTGGCTGGATCCCGGTCGTGCGCTCGTCTCGTACTGCTTCGCGTTCGCGGTGTGGTTCAGCTTCGGCGCGGGCGCGCTGCTCGCGCTGCTCGCCTTCCACGCGACGGGCACGCAGTGGATCTCGCCCCTGCGCCGGATCGTGGAGCTGCTCGCGCTGAGCTCCATCCTCACGGTGATCGCGGTGCTGCCACTGCTCATCTTCATGCGCCGGCTGTACCCCTGGTCGGTGCCGGGCTTCTTCGACAGCGAGCCGGAGAAGGTGCTCACCTTCCGCGCCTTCTACTTGCAGCCGTGGTTCTTCCTGCTTCGCTCTGCGGTCTACATGGTGCTGCTCGCGGTTGGACCGTGGCTTCTCTTCCGGCGCTCGCTCGCCAACCGCGAGGGCCGCGTACTCGGCTCGGCGCTCATGCCAGCCACGTTCTTCGCGGCGACCTTCGCCTGCTACGACTGGCTGATGTCGCTGACCCCCGCCTGGTGGTCGGAGATCTACGGGCTGTACGTGCTCACCGGCGGGTTCGTGGCGGCGTTCGCCACCCTGGTGGTCCTCTCGATCGGCGCGCACCAGCGGAAGCTCGTGGCGGACGTGGAGGTGCGCCCCCACTTCTTCAACCTGGGAAAGCTGCTCTTCGGGTTCGTCTGCTTCTGGGGCTACATCGCCTATGACCAGTACCTGCTCATCTGGATCGCCGACAAGCCGCACGAGTCGAGCTTCTATTTGATTCGGAGCCAGCACGGCTGGCGCGCGGTCTTCATCGCGCTGCTGCTCGCGCGCTTCCTGGTCCCGTTCTTTGCGCTGCTCTCGCGCCCGGCCAAGCTGCACCTGGGATTTCTGCGCGCGGTCTGCTTCGAGCTCATCGCTGCGCACGTGTTCGACATGTACTGGTTGGTCATCCCCGTGAGCGGCGAGCGCGTTCCGCGCTGGACCGATGCCGCGGCCCTCGTGGGCGTGAGCGGCTTCTACCTGGCGTTCCTGTTCTGGATGTTCGCGCGGACGCCGCTCGCCACGAAGCCCGCGCTCGGCGTGGTCGCGACCGAAGCCGTCCCGGTGGAGGCCTGAGCCATGTCCGGACGACAGCAACAACCGGAGGTGAATCGAAAGATCGTGGTGGGCTGGGCCGCGGGCATCGTGCTGTCGATGGTGATCACCTGGCGAATCAGCGTGGCGCTCTTCCCCAGCGCCAACAGACACCTCGCGGCGCCTGAATTCGCGCCCGCCGGGATGATCTCCTGGCAGCCGTACGTCTCGGCGCCGCCGGATCCGCTCCTGGTGAGCTCGGAGCACGCGCTGCGTTCGTACGCGTGGCTCGACGCCGCCCACTCGCTGGCGCGCGTGCCGCTCGCACGGGCCAAGGCGATCTACCTCGAGCGTGCGGAGGCGCCGGATGTCCACGAGCACCGGTGAGTTCTTCGACGATTACATGCGGCACGCGCTGTTCCTGCCGGACCAGGCGTCCTCGTTCGCGAAGTCCGTGGACCACCTCCACTACTTCGTCATCCTCACCACCTTCGCCGGCGGCACGGGCGTGGGCCTCGCCGCGCTCTACTTCTTCGTGCGCTACAAGCGGCGCAAGGGCGCCAAGCCACGGAGCCCGCATCCTCTGCCGGCCGCGCTCGAGCTGATGTTCATTGGGGTGCCGCTCGCGCTCTTCCTGCTCTGGTTCGCGATGGGGATTTCACTGTTCAAGCAGATCACCACCGCACCCGACGACGCGATGGAGGTCTACGTCACGGCGAAGCAGTGGATGTGGGAGTTCAGCTATCCCGAAGGGCCGGTCTCGCAGGGTGTGCTGCACGTCCCGGTGGGGCGCCCGGTCAAGCTGCTTATGACCTCGCGCGACGTGATCCACTCCTTCTACGTGCCCGCCTTCCGCACCAAGCGCGACGTGCTGCCGGGCCGCTACACCGATGTCTGGTTCGCGGCCGTTTCGCCCGGCACCTACGACGTGTACTGCACGCAGTACTGCGGAACGAACCACTCGTTCATGCGCGCGCAGGTCATCGCGATGCCGCAGGCCGAGTACGACACCTGGTTCCGCAACCAGCTCCGTGGCCTCGCGCGGCGCGACGACGCGAGTGCGCCGGGCGCCGATGGCATCGGCCACGTCTCCTCGCCCCTCCGCGAGCAGGGCGAGGCGGTGGCCGCGGCGCACGGGTGTTTCAAGTGCCACACCATCGACGGCACGCCGCACATCGGGCCGACCTGGCTCGGTATGTATGGGCGCCAGGAAGTGATGAGCGACGGCACGCATCTCACGGTGGACGACCCGTACATGACGGAGTCGATGATGGATCCGGAGGCGAAGATCGTCGCGGGCTTTCAGCCGGTGATGCCTTCCTTCCAGGGCAAGCTCACGCCGCTCGAGGTGGCGGCGATCCTCGAGTACATCAAGTCACTCGATGCGCCGGGCCTCACGGCGCGCGCCTCCGCGGGGCCTCGCTATGAGCTCCGCTGAGGAGGTCAGCTATTTGTTCGCGCAGCGCGGGTGGCGCTCGTGGTTCTTCACCCACGACCACAAGCGCATCGCCCTGCTCTACCTCGCCGTCGTCTCGCTGATGCTCATGCTCGCGGGGACGTTCGCGCTGCTCTTGCGGCTGGAGTTGCTCACCCCCGAGAAGACGCTCTTCGAGGCTGTTACTTATAACCGTTTGTTTACACTTCACGGCGTGGGGATGGTGTGGCTGTTCATGATCCCCGCGATACCGTCGGTATTTGGCAATTTCCTCCTGCCGCTGATGATTGGCGCGCACGACGTGGCGTTTCCCCGCCTCAATCTCGCGAGCTGGTACGTCTACGTCGTGGGCGCGCTCATCGTGCTCGGCGCGATGGTCGCGGGCGGCACGGACACCGGCTGGACGTTCTACACGCCCTACAGCACCACCACGCCGCGCGAGGTGATCCCCGTGCTCTTCGGCGTGTTCGTGATCGGCTTCTCGTCGATCATGACCAGCCTCAACTTCATCGTCACCACGCACACCCTGCGCGCCGAGGGCATGGGCTGGATGCGCATGCCGCTCTTCGTCTGGGCGATCTACGGCACCAGCGTGATCCAGGTGATCGCCACGCCCATCCTGGGCATCACCCTCTCGCTCGTGGCGCTGGAGAGCTTTCTGGGAACGGGCATCTTCGATCCCGCGCGCGGCGGCGACCCGGTGCTCTTTCAGCACCTCTTCTGGTTCTACTCGCACCCGGCCGTCTACATCATGGTGCTGCCCGGCATGGGCGTGGTGAGCGAGCTCTTGCCCACGCTGTGCCACCGGCCGCCCTCGAGCTACCGCAGCATCGTCTACTCCACCTTCGGCATCTCGTTCGTGGGGTTCCTCGCCTGGGGCCACCACATGTTCGTCTCGGGGATGTCGGTGGTGAACGCGGCGTTCTTCGGGCTGGCGTCGATGCTCGTGGCCATCTTCACGGCCATCAAGATCTTCAGCTGGGTGAGCACGATGTACGAGGGAGAGATCGTCTTCAACGCGCCGCTGGTGTACCTGCTCGGCTTCATCTTCTTGATGGTGTTCGGCGGCATGACCGGCGTGGCGCTTGCGACCGTGGGGCTCGATCCGCACTGGCACGACACCTACTTCGTGGTCGCGCACTTCCACTTCATCATGGCCGGGCCGGTGCTCCTGGCGTTCCTCGCCGCGCTGCACTTCTGGTTCCCGAAGATGTTCGGGAAGAAGTACAGCGAGCGGCTGAGCTTGATGGGCGCCACGATCACGTTCTTCGGGTTCTTCGCCACGTTCACGCCGCAGTTCCTGCTCGGGAACATGGGGATGCCACGGCGCTACTACTCCTATCCGCCGAAGTTCCAGTGGCTGCACGTAGCCTCCACGATGGGCGCGACCGTGCTCGCCGCGGGTCTGGTGCTCACGCTGGGCACGTTGCTCCACGCGCTGATCTGGGGCGAGCGTGCCGCGCAGAACCCGTGGGACTCGCGCGGCTACGAGTGGGACACGGCCACGCCGCCGCCCGAGCACAACTACGAGATCATCCCCCAGATCACGCGCGGCCCCTACGAGCCGGCAGAGCCCGGGAGCGCCCGTGTCGGCTGAGTCACCTGCCGAGCTCCAGTTCGAGAACCTCGAACGTCAGCGCTACGCGGCGACGCTGGGCGTGTGGGTCTTCCTGGGCACGGAGGTGATGTTCTTCGCCGCGCTGATCACCGCATACACCGCGTACCGCATCTACTTCCCTGAGGCGTTCAGCCAATGCAGCCACCACATGGAGCGGTGGGTGGCGACATTCGAGACGGCCTCGCTGCTCACGAGCAGCCTGTTCATGGTGCTCGCCGTCCACGCCACGAAGCTCGGGCGGCGCCCCGCTGCGGCGCTCTTTCTCCTCCTCACCGTGCTGGGCGGGCTCGCGTTCCTGGTGATGCACGGCCACGAGTACTGGACCGACTGGCGCGAGGGCGGCCTGCCCGGCCGCTACTACCACCTCGAGGAGATCAGGGCTGCCGGCGCGCCCATGTTCTATGCGTCGTACTTCTTCACCACGGGCTTGCACTCGCTGCACGTGCTGGTCGGCATTGGGCTCATCTGCTCGATGATCAAGCGCACCATCCAGGGCACGCTCACGCCCGAGAAGCACAACCTCCTCGAGGGCGTGGGCCTCTACTGGCACTTCGTGGACATGGTCTGGGTGTTTCTCTATCCGCTCTTCTACCTGGTCCCCTGAGCCATGGAAAAACCGCTCGAAGCGCGGACATACCTGTGGACGTGGGCAGCGTTGATCGTGCTCACGGCGGCCACCTTCGGGCTCTCGCACGTCGAGCTCGGCGGGATCTCCACGGCGATCGGGCTCATCATCGCAGTGGCCAAGGCTGCGCTGATCGGGCTGGTGTTCATGGGCCTGCTTCGCGCCGACTTCACCATGCGCTTCGTACCCGCTGCAGCGCTCATGACGTTGCTGCTGCTCCTGCTGGTGGTGACGCTCGACGTGACCACGCGCTCGCCGCTCGCGCGTCCGCTCGGCAGCGGCTACCAGAGCGAGAAGTCCATGCCGAGCTTGCCGCGGAAGCCGCCGAGCGCGTCGAGCTCGCGGCCGGGCAGCAAGTAGCCCGCCGACGCGTTGATCCAGATGTTGCGGCTCTCCCAGAGGTGCACGCCCGCGAAGGGAACGACCTGGAGCACCTGGCCATACTGCGCCTGGTACAAGCCGCCGGCCTCCACGCCGTAGTACGGGATCAGGTAGCGCCGCTTGGGGTTGCGCTCGATCGAAAGATCACAACCGAGCGTGTAACTGTAGAGGTTGCCGTGAACTGTTGAATTGACGGGCACCAGCAAGTCGAGGTCGGCGTAGATGCGCACGTGGCTTGGGCCGTGGTTCTCGTTCCGGTGCACCCACGAGTCGAGCAGGAACTCCGCCGACGCGCCCTGAAACCCGCCCGTCCCCGTCATCGCCTTGGGCAGGTAGACGCTGTACTGCAGGCCCGGCATCATGAAGCTGCGGAACTCCTCGACGACCTCCGCCACCTGCACCACCTCGACCTTGTCGCGATCGGTCGTCGCGGTGAACCGCACCGTGTGCTTGCCGAGATCGTCGTAGGTCGGCGTCCACTGGATGGTGCCGCGCACCGTGGTCTCGCAGCCCTCCTTCTGCGGCGGGTCGAGCTCGAGCGTCGCGTCCGACGGGAGGTCGGTCGCAGTCACCGTGAGGTGCGTGCCCGCGGGATCACGCGCGGTCAGGCTGATTCGCTCGGGCTCGCCGACCTCGAGCCGATCGCCCAGGTACACCTCGAGCGTCGGCTTGTCGGGCGAGACCTGGCAGCGCGGCTCGGCATGCGTGATCGCAGCCACACTCGCGAGGGAGACCACGACCCCAACCTGAAGCAACCGGTGCATGGCGGCCTCCTGAAAGGACCGCAGCCGGGGTTGTGCAAGGCGTGTGTCGCGCAGCGTCGGGGCCGCTTTTCGCGGACTTCGCGCGTGTCGCCGTCAGACGTTGGTCGCCGCGAGCCGAGGCTTCACCGCTGCGAAGCCCACTTCGCAGGCGCGCAATCTCTTAACCACCTGGTTACGTGCGCGGCTTGACGACGAGCTTGTCGCCCTCGACGTCCACGAACGCGGTGCCGCCGTGCTTCAGGTTGCCGAAGAGGATGGCCTCGGCGAGCGGCTTCTTGACCTCGTTCTGGATGAGCCGGCCCATGGGGCGTGCGCCGAAGAGCCGGTCGAAGCCGTGCTCGGCCAGCCAGTCGCGGGCCGCGGGGCTGAGCTCGAGCTTCACCTTCTTCTCGGTGAGCTGCGTGGCCAGCTCGCCCACGAACTTGTCGACGATCTTGAGGATCACCTCGCGCGGCAGCGTGTCGAAGGAGATCCAGGCGTCGAGCCGGTTGCGGAACTCGGGGCTGAAGGTCTTCTCGATGGCGCTCTTGGCGAGGTTGCGCGGCGTCTGGTTGGCGCTCTGACCGAAGCCCAGCGCGCCCGCGGTGATGTCCCGCGCGCCGGCGTTGGTGGTCATGATGATGATCACGTGCCGGAAGTCGGCCTTGCGCCCGAAGTTGTCGGTGAGCGTGGCGTGATCCATGACTTGTAACAAAATGTTGAACAAGTCCGGGTGCGCCTTCTCGATCTCGTCGAGCACCAGCACCGCGTACGGCGTCTTGCGGATGGCGTCGGTGAGCAGGCCGCCCTGGTCGAAGCCCACGTAGCCCGGGGGCGCGCCGATGAGGCGGCTCACGGTGTGCTTCTCCATGTACTCCGTCATGTCGAAGCGCAGGAACTCCACGCCCAACACGCGCGCGAGCTGCTTGGCGAGCTCGGTCTTGCCCACGCCCGTCGGGCCGGAGAAGAGGAAGCTGCCAATGGGCTTCTCGGGGTTGCCGAGACCGGAGCGCGAGAGCTTGATGGCTGAGGCGAGCGCGTCCACGGCCTGGTCCTGGCCGAAGATGACCTTCTTGAGCTCGGGCTCGAGCTTGGCGAGCGCGTCCTCGTCGTTGCTGGAGACGCTCTTCGCCGGCACGCGCGCGATCCGCGCGACCACCTCTTCCATCTCCAGCGGCGTGAGCGTCTTCTTGCGCTTGTCGTCGGCCTTGAGCCGGTCCACGGCGCCGGCTTCGTCCATCAGGTCGATGGCCTTGTCGGGCAGCTGGCGGTCGTTGATGTACTTCGCGGAGAGCTCGGCCGCGGCCTCGAGGGCCTCGTCGGTGTACTTCACGTCGTGGTGTAGCTCGTAGCGATCGCGCAGGCCCTTCAGGATGAGCACCGTCTCCGCGACGCTCGGCTCGTTCACTTCGATCTTCTGGAAGCGACGCTCCAGCGCGCGATCGCGCTCGAAGCTGGCCTTGTACTCTTTGTAGGTCGTGGAGCCGATGCAGCGCAGCTCACCGGCGGCCAGCGCGGGCTTGAGCAGGTTCGACGCATCCATCGATCCGCCGCTCGTGGCGCCTGCGCCGACGATGGTGTGGATCTCGTCGATGAAGAGGATCGCGTCGGGGATCTTCTTGATGGCGTTGACCACGCCCTTGAGCCGCTCCTCGAACTGGCCGCGGAACTTGGTGCCCGCGAGCAGCGCGCCCATGTCGAGCGCGTAGACCGTCGCGTGCTCGAGCTGCTTGGGCACGCGGTGCTCGTGGATCGCGAGCGCGAGGCCTTCCGCGATCGCCGTCTTGCCCACGCCGGGCTCGCCCACGTACACGGGGTTGTTGCGGCGGCGCCGCATGAGCACCTGGATGGTGCGCTGCAGCTCGGCTTCACGGCCGATGAGCGGATCGATCTTGCCCTCGGCGGCGCGCTTCACGAGGTCCACGCAGTAAGCCTGCAGCGGATCGTTGGCCTTCTCGCCCTCTTCTTCCTCGTCGTCGCCGACGGGCGCGCCTTCGGTCTTCTTCTTCTCGGGCGCACCTTCGTCCTTCGACACGCCGTGCGAGATGTAGTTCAGCACGTCGAGCCGGCTCACGCCCTGCTGCTCGAGCAGGTACGCGGCGTGCGACTGCGGCTCGCGATAGATGGCTGCGAGGATGTCGCCGGGCTCGATCTGCGTGCGCCCGCTCGACTGCACGTGCGCAGCCGCCCGCTGCAGCACGCGCCGGAACGCGGCGGTCTGTTCGGGCTCGTGGCCCTCGTCGGCGTCGACCTCGATCTCCTCGACGCTCTCCTTGAAGAACGTCTCCAGCGCCTTCGCGAGCTTCTTGGGGTCGGCGCCGCAGGCCTTGAGCATCATGCTCCCCACGCGCTCCACGGTCATCGCGTAGAGCACGTGCTCGAGCATCAGGTACTCGTGCTTGCGCCGCCGCGCCTCCTCGAGCGCCAGCATGATCGTCGTCTCGAGCTCTTTGGTCAGCGTCACGGCCATGGCTTAGTCGTCCCTGCCTTCGCGTTCCTCGTCCGAGTCATCCGGCTCCATGGTGCACAGAAGCGGGTACTGCGCCTCGCGGGCGAGCTTCATGGTCTTGTCGACCTTCGCCTCCGCGACCTCATAGGTATAAACGCCGGCCACGCCCGCGCCACGATGGTGCACGTGGAGCATGATCGCCATCGCGTCCGACTCGCTCTTGTGGAACACCCCGATGAGCACCGACACCACGAACTCCATGGTGGTGTAGTTGTCGTTGTGGAGGATGACCTTGTAGAGCTTGGGCCGCTTGAGCTTGGGCTTCGAGCGCGTCTCGGTGACGACGCCCAGATCGCCCTCCTCTTCCTTTCGCGGCTTCTTCGCCATCAGCCTTCTCCCTGCGTGCTGCGCTTGAACAGCGGCGACTCCTGCTTCCACGCCTCCAGCGAGGCCTCGCGCTCCGTGCGCTCGCGCTCGATGTGCTTGCGCATGGCCTTCTCGAAGCGCGCGTCGAGGAACGCGTGGGCGGAGTACGTGAGGCTGGGCTCGAAGCCCCGCGCGACCTTGTGTTCCCCGCCGGCGCCGCCCTCGAACACGCGCGTCCCCCTGCGAATGCACTCGTCGATGGAGTGGTAATAGCAGACGTTGAAGTGCAGGAACGGATGCTCCTCGAGGCAGCCCCAGTAGCGTCCGAAGAGCCGGTCGCCGCTCGCCACGTTGAACGCGCCGGCGATCGGCTTGCCCTCGCGCTCCGCGACCACGACCTCGAGGTTCTCGGGCATCGACGCGAAGATGCCCTGGTAAAACTTCTCGTTGAGCCAGCGGCGGCCCCACATCAGCTTGTCCACCGTCGCGCGGTGCAGCGTGTGCGCGAGCTTGGCCCAGAGCTTGGGATCCGTCGCCAGCTCGTCGCCGCGGACGGTGCGCAGGGCGATGCCTTGCTTCGACGGCATGCTCCGCTCGCGCTTGAGCATGTTGCGATGCTTGCTGTTGAAGCGCGCGAGGAACGCGTCCGTCGTCGCATAGCTTTGGTTGAACCAGTGGTACTGAAAGTCGACCCGGCCCACGAGCGCTGCCTGTTCCAGCAGCGCCAGGTCGTCCGCGTCCGGGAAGAGCACCTGGATGGTCGCGAGCTTGAGCTTCTTGGCGAGCGCGAGTGCGCCCTCCACCAGGGCCTTCGTCGCGGCGGCGCGATCCTCGCCTTCGGCCACGAGCACGCGGCGTCCGGTCACGGGCGTGAACGGCACCGTGACGACCAGCTTCGGGTAGTAGCTGAGGCCCGCTTCGACCGCCGCGCCCGACCAGCCCCAGTCGCGCGAGAAGTCGCCGTCGGAGCCGTCCTTCAAGTACGCGGGCATGGCCGCGACGAGCGCGCCGTCCTTCCAGAGCGTCAAGTGCTGCGGCGTCCAGGTGGCGCGCGGCGAGGCGCAGCCCGAGCTCTCGAGCGCATCGAGCCAGGCCCAGCGGACGAAGGGCGTGGCCTGGCCGTCGAGCAGCGCGTCCCACGCCTGCTGCGGTACATCCCGGATGCTCTCGAGGACCTGGACCCCGCGTCGCGTCACGTCTCATGACTAACGGTGCAGCGCCGCGCGACGCAACCCGCTCGGCGCTCACCCGCTCCCTTGGGCCTCGAGCGCTTCGATCTTCTGGCGCAGCTCGGCGTCGAGCGGCACCTTCGCGCCGGTGACGTAGTCGATGAGCACGATGACGCTCTCGCCCTCGGCCACGAGCTCGCCCGAGGGCTGAAGCGCCATGCGGTAGAGCATCACCGCCGAGGTGTTGCCGAGCTTGGAGACGGTGCACGCCACGCGCACGGTCGCCGGGTAGACGACCGGCCTGCGGTAGTCCACGGCCGCCCGCGCCAGGATCGGTCCCTGGTTCGAGCGCTGGCCCTTCGTGGTCAGCCCGAGCGTCTCGAAGTAGGCGATGCGCGCGCTCTCGCACCAGCGCAGGTACACGGTGTTGTTCACGTGGCCGAAGGCGTCCATGTCGCCCCACTGCACGGCGACGTCGAGCTGCACCGGCCAGCGTCCCAGCTTCTCGCTCATCGACGAACCCTCGCTCTCCCAAAAGCAACGGGCGGCGGGAGCAAGCTCCCCACCGCCCGTGCGTGCTGCTTCAGCCCGTCAGATCAGTGGTGACCCGGGGGCGGAGGCGGAGCGCCCTTCTTGCCGCCCGGGGGCGGAGGCGGAGGCGCCTTGCCCGGGACGGCCGCGCCGCCGGGGTGGGCCGCCGGAGGCTGCGCGCCACCCGGGTGGGCCGCCGGAGGCGGGTTGCCCATGCCCACGTGGCCCGGAGGCGGGTGGAAGCCGCCCGGGGGCATGCCGCCCGTGCCGCCCGGCTGGGGCAGACCGGGGATGGGCGCGCCCGGCATACCGGGCATGCCGCCCGGAGCCGCCGGAGGCATGATCTGGAGGAGCTCGACCGTGAAGGTCAGCGTGGCGCCGCCGGGGATGCTGGGCGGGTGGCCCTGGTCGCCGTAGGCGAGGTTCGACGGGCAGGTCAGCTGGGCCTTCTCGCCCACCTTCATCTTCTGCAGGCCCTCGGTCCAGCAGGGCACCACGCCGCGGAGCGGGAAGGTGGCCGGGGCGTTGCGCTTGTACGAGCTGTCGAAGACGGTGCCGTCCGAGAGCTTGCCCTCGTAGTTCACCTGCACGGTGTCCGTGGCGGTGGGCGACGGGCCGGTGCCCGGGGTGATGGTCTTGATGACCATTCCGGAGGGCAGCTTCTGCGCGCCGGGCTCGGCCGCGGCCGCGTCGATGGTGGCCTGGCCCTTCTGCTTCTCCACCTCGGCCTTGGCCTTCATGCGGCTCTGGGCCAGCGCCTGGATCTTGGGGCCGTAGGCGTCGATGTCGACCTGGGGCTTGGCGCCGCTGATGGCGTCGTTGAAGCCCTGCATGACGTACTGCGAGTCCGCGGGGGTGAGGTCGAAGACCTTTGTGTTGCGCGCGAGGGCGAGGCCGAGCGCGTAGAGGGTCTTCTGGTCCTCGGTCTCGAGGGTGACGTTGCCGCTCGGGCCGGCGCCGGCCGGGCCACCCTTGCCGCCCATGTTTCCGCAAGCCGCCAGCAACATCGCGGCGCAGATGCTCATTCGCTTCATCGCAAGAACCTTTCCGCGCACGCGGGGCGCGCGAGCTGACCGACCCCCTCCGGGTCGGCGGGGCGAGGTCTATACCGCGTTTTCCCGATGGCGAGAGCAAAAAAGCAGGGGCGAGCGTCGACTCGCCCCTGCCTTGGCGTGAAATTACTTTGAGCTCAAACTATCGAGGCCGAGCTGCTTGGCGCCCTTGGCCATGGTGGGCTCCTGGTTCTGCTTGTCGAACTTCACGAAGTAGCTGCGCACCGCGGCGTCGAAGAGATCCGGATGCAGCTGGTGCGCGAAGCCACGGTAGTTGGCCATGTCGATCATCTGGTCGAGCAGGTCGCGTGGCTGGCAAGCGGCGAACTTGCGCTGGTGCGGCGTGTAGTGCTCGTCGATGAGGTACTGCACCTGCTCCGGGTCGTACTGCACGCCGCGCTTGTTGCAGATCATCTTCCAGATGGCGTGGAACTGCTGCTCGTCGGGGCGCCGGACTTCGAGCTTGTAGCGAACGCGTCGCAAAAAGGCGTCGTCCACCAGGGAGGCGGGATCGAGGTTGGTGGAGAAGGCCACGAACACGTCGAAGGGCGTCTGCAGCTTCTTGCCCGTGTGCATGGTGAGGAAGTCCACGTCGCTCTCCAGCGGCACGATCCACCGGTTGAGCAGGTCGATGGGCTCCACACGCTGACGACCGAAGTCGTCGATGAGGAGCATGCCGTTGGTGGCCTTCATCTGGAACGAGGCCTCGTAGAACTTCACCTCGGGCGAGTACACCAGGTCGAGCATCGACAGGGTGAGCTCGCCGCCCACGACCACCAGCGGCCGGCGGCACCTCACCCAGCGCGGGTCGTACGCCGTGCCGTCGTCCTGGACCGCCTTGTGGATGGTGGGGTCGAAGAGCCGGATGATGTAGTCGTCCACCAAGAGCGCGTGGGGGATGAAGATGTCGCCCTCGAAGCAGTCGACCATGCACTGGCAGATGGCGGTCTTGCCGTTGCCGGGCGGGCCGTAGAAGAAGATGGCGCGGCCGGAGTTCATGGCCGGGCCCACGCCGTCGAAGATGTAGTCGGTGATGATGAGGTCGCCGAACTTGTCCTCCATCTTCTGGCGGGTGATGCGGTTGCCGCGGACGGACTGCGCCTTCACCGCGTCCACCCAGTCCTGCCAACGCACCGGCGCGGGGCCGTTGTAGCGGTTGCGCTCCAGGATCTGCTTGAGGAAGTCGTTCGCGAAGCTGGTGACCTGGTAGACCATCGTCGACTTGCCGAGGCCCACGCCCGCGCCGCCCTTGAGGTCGAGGTACTTCTGCTTGCGCAGGGCCTCGATGGCGTCCTCCACCACGTGCTGGGGCAGCTTGATCTTCTCCACGATGTCCATGCCCCGGAGCTCGCCGGCGAAGAACACGGCCTTGAGGATGAGCTCCTCCACCATGGTGGAGTTGAGGCCGGTGGCGTGGAGGTCGTGGCACTCCGCGGGGAAGAACCCGCGCTTGCCGCCCGGGGGCTTGGGCAGCGGGTGCTTGCCGCTGTTGCCGCCGTTGGAGGGCTGCGACGGCCGGCCGGTGGGCATTGCGTTGGCTCCGCTGCGGCCCGGAGGGGCCATCTGGTTGGGGTTGTGGGGCGGGCGCTGGCCGGGGACAGCGGGGCGGCCTCCCGTGGCGCCGGCCTTGGGCCCCGGGGCCGCGCGGGTGTCGTCGCCGTAGAGGCCCATGCTGTCGAAGGTCTTGTCCGAGTTGTCGCCGGCCATCCAGCCTCCAGAAGGTGCACGGAGTGTACGAGAGCGCCCGACCTATCGGCTAGAGGTCAAACCAGCCGGCGTCGATGCCCAGATAGGGCTCACGCGATCGTGGACCGTGGATCGTGGGTCGTCCGGCCGGCACGGGCGTCCACCGCTTGGGCAGGCGCGCGCGTCAATTCGAACGACGGACTACGGACGAGCGCTCGGGTGCAACCGGGCCCGGTCGGCGGGTCAACCCGCTCATTCGCCGTCGAACGCGCACACGCCCTGCACACAGAGCTGGGCGCCCACGCAGCTCGAGCAGGCCGCGCCGTTCATGCCGCAGGTCTTGGCGGACGCAGGCGGCGCCGCAAGAGCCCGCGCAGTAGTTGGGGCCGCAGGACGAGCTACCTGCAACCAGAGAGGGCCGCCGCGAGCGCGACGACGGAGGCGAGGATCAACGAGCGCAACATGGTGAAGCTCCTTCACCCGGGGCGCGGCCACGCCCTCGGGCGAACGACGGGGCCGTCTCGTCGCATACGCAGCCCGGCGCGGTCAACTCAGGGCGCGCCGCAGCTGATCCAGGCGTCGATGCTCGACTTCTGGCTGGTGGACAGGGTTGCGCCCGGCGGCATGCTGCCGTCGTCGATGCGGCTCTTCGAGCTGGCCGCCCAGGACTGCGTCACCTCGCTCCCGTGGCAGCTGCTGCAGTTGTTGCTGAAGAGCGCGGACATCGTGTTGGCCCAGGTGACCGAGCCGCAGGAACCGCTGGTTCCACTGGTCCCGGTCGTCGAGGTGCCGGTGCCCGACGTGCCGGAGGTGCCGGTCGAGCCGCCCACCTGCGGGCAGATGCAGCCCCCGTAGTTCGCGTCGCTCGAGTTGGTGTCGCAGGTCCAGAGGTTGTCGCATTCGGCGTTGGTGGTGCAGTAGTTGGCCGTGTCGCAGAAGTACGCGGGCGCCGCCGCGAAGGTGTTGCAGAAGCCCGAGGCGCAATCGGCGTCCTGGGTGCAGGTGGCGCAGAACGGCAAGCTGCCCGTCGTGCCCGTGGTCGTCGTCGAAGACCCCGTGGTCGTCCCCGAGCCCGTGCCCGAGGTGGTCGTCCCCGAGCCGGTGGTGGTGCCCGGGCACTCGCCCGAAGTGGGAAGGCACCAGGAGCCGGCGTCGTTGCCGGAGCCGTCCTGAAGCGGGGTGCACGAGTCGCCGGAGCGGCAGGTGGCGGCGCTGGTGCACGCGCCGCCGCTGCACCAGGTGTTGGAGTTCGCGTCCTGCACGCACACGCCCGAGCCGCAGGTGGTGTCGTCGACGCAGCTCGCGCACTCCGCCGTCCCGGACGTGCCGGTGGTGGCCGAGGTCCCGCTGGTCCCGGTGGTCGACGTGCCCGTCGTGGTGGTCGAGCCCGTGCCGCTGGTCCCGGTGGTGTGCGAGCTGCCGGTGGTGGTCGTCGACGCCGAGGTGGTCGTGCCCGTGGTGGCCGACGTCGAGGTGCCCGTGATGCCGCTCGAGCCGGTGGACGTCGTCGATGCGCCGGTGGTGGCCGACGTCGACGTGGTCGACGCGCCCGTGGTGCCGGTGTCGGTCGCGCCGTGGGTGCCGGTGGTGTTGCCGCCGGTCGCGCCCTGGTCGCCGACGCCGGTGGTGTTCGAGCCCGTGGACGACGACGTCGAAGCGCCGGTGCTGGTGGCGCCGTCGGTGCTCGTGTTGTTGCCGGTGCTGCCGTTGCCGTTGGTGCCGCTGCCGTTGTTGCCGCTGCCGCCGGCGAACTCGCAGGTGCCCTGGAAGCAGAGCTGGCCGCCGACGCACGCCTGGCACGCCGCGCCGTTCTGGCCGCAGGCCGTGGGCGAGGACGGCTGGCAGACGCCGCTCGCGTCGCAGCAGCCGGCGCAGTTGGAGGGGCCGCAGGCGCTGCCGCATCCGGCGAGGGCGGCGGCAGAGGCGAGGGCGACGAGGGCGACGAGGATCCGCGACATGGAGGGCTCCGGGCTCGCCCTCCCGACGCTCGACGCCCCGGATGAGTGCAAAAAAGCGCCGGTAACGGGCCAACGGGCGCCGGTAACGCCGGTCCAGCCGCGGGTAACGTTACTGGCGGGTCAACCCCCGTTACTGGCGGGTCAACCCCCGTTACTGGCGGGTCGCCCCCCGTTACTGGCGGGTCAACCCGCGTTACTGGCGACCCAACCCGCGTTACTGGCGACTACGCCGCAGGCGTGGTGGGCGCCGGGGCCTTGCCCCCGTCGGCCTGGCGCTTCCGACGCATCTTGTCCGCGGCGTAGTGGCTGAGCATCGGCCCGAGCGCCTTGGGGTCATCGTGGAAGAGGAAGCGCGCCGCGGACCGGACCTCGTCGACGGCGCTCTCCAGCACCGCGAACACCTGGTTGCGCCGGGCCTGGGCGTCGTTGGCGCCCGCCGAGTCCACGCCGTCGGTGAGCGACGCCGCCAGCGTCCGCGCCTGCGCCGCCGCGTCCTTGGGCAGATTGGGCGCGCTCTCGAAGACCTTGGCGTTGGCCTCGACGAAGTCGGCCAGGTCCTTCAGATCCTGGATGAGGTCGGCCAGGCCTTCGCCCTCGGCGATCTGGTCGAGCTTCGCCTGGGCCTTGGGGTCCTTGCGGAGCAGGTAGCGGCCGGCGCTCATGAGCTTGCTGCGCAGGGCCTCGGCCGCCGTGCGGTCGCCGGTCTTGCTGCGGGTGCTGGAGCTCTTGTCGAGCCGGGCGTCGAGCCAGTCCTTCTGGGCCGAGTCGAGGGCGTCGGTGCGCGCGGGGAGCGTGTCGAGGTCGGCGAGGTTGAAGTCGGGCAGCTTCTGGAAGCGCGGCCGGAACTTGCAGGCTTCCTTGAAGAGCCGGCGGGCCTCCAGGATGGCCACCGGGATGGGCAGGATGGGCGCGGTCTGGGCGGCCTCGGCTGAGAGCGCGCGGATGGCGCCCTCCAAATCGAACTTCTTGGACGACTTCGCCCCGGCCTTCTTGGATGACTTCGACGCGCCCTTCTTGGGCGCCGGCTTCTTCGCGGCCATGTTCCCCCCTGCGTGTGTGGGCAGGAGCCTAGACGAAACGAGTTCCGGGGTTCCAGGCCAAATCGGACTGAGCTCGCCTGCCCGCTCGCCGCGTCCGTGCAGGTCCCGGCCGCATCTGCTATCTAGCCGCGCCCTTTTCTCCCAGGACGCCATGCCGAACATCCAGGTCACCAACGTCAGCAAGCGGTTCGGGGGCAAGAAGCTCTTCGAGGACGTGGACGTCGCCTTCTCCGAGGGCCGCCGCTACGGCCTCACCGGCCCCAACGGCGCCGGCAAGTCCACGTTCATGAAGATCCTCTCCGGCGAGCTCGAGCCCGACACCGGCTCCATCTCCCGGCCGCGCAAGACCTCCGTCCTCAAGCAGGATCAGTTCGCGTTCGAGGAGATCCGGGTCCTCGACGTGGTCATCCAGGGCAACAAGCCGCTCTGGGCCGCGATGCACGAGAAGGAGCAGCTCCTCGCGCTGCCCAACCTCACCGACGACCAGGGCAACCGGCTCGGCGAGCTGGAGATGACCATCGCCGAGGAGGACGGCTACACCGCCGAGTCCGACGCGGGCGAGCTGCTCGAGGGCCTGGGCATCCCCACCGCGCTGCACCAGAACTTGATGAAGGAGATCCCCGGCGGCCTCAAGCTGCGCGTGCTGCTCGCCCAGGCCCTCTTCGGCAAGCCCGAGGCGCTGCTCCTCGACGAGCCCACCAACAACCTCGACCTCGACTCCATTCGCTGGCTGGAGAACTTCCTCTGCAACTACCAGGGCGTGCTCATCACCATCTCGCACGACCGGCACTTCTTGAACGCGATCTGCACGCACGTCGCGGACATCGACTACGAGTCGATCATCACCTACACCGGCGGCTACGACGAGATGGTGGAGGCCAAGAGCCAGACGCGAAGCCGCGTCGAGAGCGAGAACGCCGACAAGCAGAAGAAGATCGCCCAGCTCAAGGACTTCGTCGCTCGCTTCAGCGCGGGCACGCGCGCCAGCCAGGTGCAGAGCCGCAAGAAGGCGCTGGAGAAGCTGCAGCTCTCGGATCTCAAGCGCAGCAACATCGAGCGGCCGTTCATCAAGTTCGAGCAGAAGCGCCCCAGCGGCAAGCAGACGCTGGTGATGGAGAAGATCACCAAGAAGTGGCCCGACGTCACCGTCTGCAAGGACTTCGACGCCCTCGTCACCCGCGGCGAGAAGATCGCCATCATCGGCCGCAACGGCGTGGGCAAGACCACGCTCTGCAAGATGCTGGTGGGCGAGCTCAAGCCCGACGCCGGGACTTTCACTTGGGGCCACGAAGCCAGCGTCGGTTACCTCGCGCAGGACCACCGCGAGGGCATCCCCGACAACACCACCTGCGCCAACTGGCTGCACGACATCGATCCCAAGGCCTCGAACGAGGACATCCGCGGCCTCCTGGGGCGCATGCTCTTCAAGGGCGAAGAGGGCATGAAGCCCACCAAGGCCCTCTCCGGCGGCGAGGCGGTGCGGCTCATCTTCAGCAAGCTCATGCTCACCAAGGACAACGTCCTGGTGCTCGACGAGCCGACGAACCACCTGGACCTCGAGTCGATCATCGCGCTGGGCGAGGCGGTGAAGCGCTACGAGGGCACGGCGTTCGTGGTGACCCACGACCGCGACCTCATCGCGAGCTTCGCCACGCGCCTGTGGGTCTTCCGCGAAAACGGCCTGACCGACTTCTGGGGCGACTACGAGAGCTACCTCGAGAAGCACGGCGACGACATCGCCGGCAAGAGGAAGTAGCCTCTCGGGATGGCTCGCAAGAAGCAGCGCGCGCGCAAGAGCCGGCTCGCCAATCCGCCGGAGCGCGTGCGCCACCTCATCGCCCTCGACGCCGCGAACGTGGTGCGCCGCCTCGCCAGCCGCTACGAGGAGATGGTGGCGCTGTTCTCGCGGCTGCGCGATCGCACGCCCATGCTGGAGACGGTGCACAGCTGGTTCGACTCCGCCGGCTTCCCCGACCTGGTGCTCCTCGAGCCCGGCGAGCAGGCGGTGGTGAACGCGTTCTATGAAGAGCTCGGCGAGCTGCGCTGGTACTTCCAGTACACCGAAGACATGCCCACCACGGTGCTGACGACCATCGCCGCGCGCGTGAAGCGGCTGGCCGAGGTGCACGCGCGGCTGGTGGGCATCATCGGCGAGCCGGAAGAGCACGGCGCGCCCGCGGTGGTGGCCGAGGTGGTGGTGCACGAGGCGCAGCCCGCGCCGCCGCCCATCGCCCTGCCCGCGGCCAAGAAGCGCTGACCCGTCAGCCTGGGTGAGGCGCGGCCGTCTGAGCCGCGTCATGGACCCGCGGTCTCCAGCCAATGTCTTCGCGCGCATGTCGCCCACGCTCGTGGTGCGCCGCGGCACCGAGCTGCACGGCGTCCGCGCCGACCCGCAGCCGCTGGTGCGCATGGCCCTCCCCGAGTCGCCGCTGCGCTGGCCGAAGGCGCTTCGTCCGCTCGCCGAGGCGTGGGCGAAGCTGGCCGAGGTGCGCCACGCGACGCCGGCCGTGCTCGCCGACGTGCTGCACGTGCTGCTCGAGACCGTGCCCGACCCGGAGTTCGACGCGCCGACCTGTCCGCTGGTGCGCCTCGAGCCGCCGCGCGCCGCGACGCCCACCGCGGCCCACCCGCGCGCGTTTCGCGGCACGCACGCGCGGCCGCCGCGGCCGATGCAGCCTGCGTCGATCGATCTGCGTCCGGTGCTCGCGCACGCGCGTCACCGCGCGGTGCTGCTCGAGTCGCTGCTGCCGTTTCTGACCCACGCGATGGGCGTGCTGGCCGCCCGCGGCTTCGACGGGGCCAAGCTCCAGCAGCTCCAGCGGCTGCTGAGCGAGCGCGGCCCCGGCGTCGAGGTGGCGCTCGCGTACCACCACGGCATTCCCGCCCTGCCCCAGGCGCCGCGCGAGCTCCAGCTGCTGCTCCCGCTGCTGAAGCACGCCGACCGCGCTGCCGTGCTGCGCTGGGTGGGCCTCGCTTGGGCGATGGAGCTGGCGGATCGGCCGAACTGGCTGGCGATCATGATGGGCCTGATCTCGCGCTCCGAGCCCAACGCGCGCGCCTGGGCCGAGCTCTGCCTCACGATTCCGCTGGCGCAGGCCGATGTGGTGCTGCGCGCGGCCTACACCCACGCGGCGCCCGCGCCGGAGCAGCTCCAGCCCTGGCTGAACACGCTGCTCTCGCGCTGGAGCGCGCCCGAGCGGCCCGGCGACCGGATCAACTTCGGCGTCCGCGCCCACCGCGCGCGCTTCTCGGCCAAGACCATCGGTGCGGTGCTCGACTTCATCCACGCCACCAGCTCCCGCGCGCCGGACGTGCTACCCAAGCGCGACGCGCCCTTCCCCTTCGACGCGTTCCTGGCGGCGCGCGAGAAGCTGCCCGTCGGTCAGCGTCCGCCGCTGGGCTGGTCGGTGTGGCGGCTGTGGGCCCGCGCGGCCGAGGAGCCGGAGCTGCCCAAGCTCCTGGTGGAGCTGCTCGCTGCGCCGCTGCAGCCGCTCTCGAGCCTCAAGCTCACGCTCGCCCTGGCCGACGTCGACTGGGATCGCAAGACCTGGCCCGCGGTTCGCGACACCTTCCGCGCGCTGGTCCCGCGGCTCGCGCTGGCGCCGGAGGAGATCCACGAGGAGCTCCTCAGCCTGGCGACGGATCTGCTCGAGGTCGCGTCGCTGCGCCCACCGACGCTGCCCGCGCTGCTGGGGCTGATCGACGTCGCCGTTCACTTCCCGGAGCGCGTGGTGCTCCCGCGCCGGCAGATCTGGCGCGAGCTGTTCTCGAACGCGCCGGCGGTGCTGCTCGACGCCGTGCTGGCCACGCCGCAGAGCCTGCGCGCGCTGGCCCGCGCCCACCGCCGCGACAACGACGCCAACCGCGCCGCCCGCGGCCTGGGCGTGCTGCTGGAGCTCGCGCCGGTGCTGGCCATGGAGGGTCTGGTCGACGCGCCAGTCGCCACGCTCGACGCCGCCCGTGTCG
This sequence comes from Deltaproteobacteria bacterium, assembly GCA_018266075.1. Taxonomy (GTDB): domain Bacteria; phylum Myxococcota; class Myxococcia; order Myxococcales; family SZAS-1; genus SZAS-1. The sequence continues at coordinate 75,835 of JAFEBB010000001.1, forward strand.
TCGGGACGCCCGCCGTCGCCGCGGCGCGCACCCGGCTCCGCCGCGCCCTCGATCAGCCGCTCTTCGCCCGCGATCCGCTCTCGCTGCCGCTGCCCGAGGCCTGCGCGCTGCTCGACGGCGTCTGCGGGGCGTCGCTGGAGCACCCCATGCCGCGCACGCTGCGAGAGCACGCCCGCGGCGTTCACCCGCTCAAGCCCGGCCAGGTGGCGCGGCACCTGGGCAAGACCTTCGAGGGGCTGGCGCAGCTCCGCCTGCGCGTCATCGAGCGCGAGGTGCTCACCGGCCTGCGCGGCGACCTGCCCGCGGACCTGCGCGACGTGCGCGTGCGCCACGCGCTGCAGCTCGCGAGCTGCGTGGACTCGAACCGGCCCGCGCTGCGCCGCTTCCTGGCCGCGCACCTCTCGGGCCACGGCGAGCCCGTGGAGCGCCACCCCGCGAATCGGGCCTGGCTCGCGCGGCACCCGCGGCTCGACGCCCACCGTTGGCTCGGTGGCGCCGCGCTGGAGCGCGAGCTCGGCGGCGTGAGCGTGCGCGTGCAGCTCGAGCACGACCCGCTCGAGGCGCTCCGGCTGGGCTCGTACGTGGGCTCGTGCCTGGGGCTGGGCGGCGGCAACGAGCACAGCGCCGCGGCCGCGGTGCTGGATGTGAACAAGCGCGTGGCCTACGCGCGCGACCCGCGCGGGCGCGTGCTGGCCCGGCAGCTCCTGGCCATCAACGCCGCGGACCGGCTGGTGTGCCACGAGGTCTACCCCGTGGGCGCGAGCGTGGCCCTGCAGACGCTGTTCCGCGACTTCGACCTCCAGCTCGCGGCGCAGCTCGGCCTCAAGATCGCCGATCGCGCCGACGCCGCCGCGGTGGAGTGCGTGGTGGCCCACAGCTGGTACGACGACGGCGCGTGGGATCTGGTGGCGTGCTGAAGGCGCGTCGATTAGATCGCGCGCCATGTCCAAGACCATCGTCGTGTTCGGGTTCGGCCCCGGGATCTCGCGGGCCGTGGCGGAGAAGTTCGGCGCCGAGGGCTTCCAGGTCGCGCTGGTGGCCCGCAACGCGGAGCGGCTCGCCGAGGGCGTGAAGGCCCTCCAGGCCAAGGGCGTGAAGGCCGCGGCCTACACCTGCGACGTGCGCGATCCCGCGGCCACGCGTGCGGTCGTGGCTCGCGCGCGAAAGGAGCTCGGGCCCATCACCGCGCTGCAGTGGAATGCCTACGCGTCCTCGGCGGGCAATGTGCTCGAGGCCGACGCGGCCGCGCTGCGCGAGGTCTACGACGTGGCCGTGACCAGCCTGATGGCCGCGGTCACCGAGGCGCTGCCGGATCTGCGCCAGGCCAAGGGCGCGGTGCTGGTGACCAACGGCGGCCTCGGGCTCTTCGACCCCAACATGGACAGCATGGCCGCCCAGTACGGCTCCATGGGTCTGGCCATCGGCAACGCGGCCAAGCACAAGCTGGTGCGCATGCTGGCGCTCAAGCTCAAGCCGGACGGCGTGCACGTGGGCGAGGTGATGGTGCTCGGCCTGGTGAAGGGCACCGCGTTCGACCGCGGCAACGCGACCATCGATCCCACCCAGATCGCCAAGCGCTTCTGGGAGCACTTCACCGAGCGCACCGAGACCACGGTCCGCGTCGGTTAGCGCGGCAGCCAGAAGCGATAGAGCACCACGTCGTCGCGGCGCGAGAAGCCCTTCTGGGCCTCGTAGCGCAGGTTCGTCGCGCCCAGGAGCTTCAAGCCGCCCACCGCGTAGGCCATGATCGAATACTCGAAGTAGACGTGCTTGATGGGCACGTCGGCGATCTGGATGTCGGTGTACCGATCGGTCGGGTGCAGCGTGACCTTCCCGAAGTCGTAGTAGCTCGAGAAGATCGCGGGCACGTAGCTCAGGAACCGCGCGTACTCGCCGGGCTTGAACACGCCCTTGTTCTGCCCCTTGGTGAGCGACCACTCCGCGCTCGTGAGGCCGAAGCGCCAGTACGCCTGGGGATCGCTCGCGAAGTGCTCGGCGATGAGCGCTTCGTTGAGCGCGACGAACTTGTCGACGGGCACATGGGTGATGGCCAGGATCTTCGTCTTGAAGAACGGCTCCCGCTCCGAGAACTTCTCGATGAACGCCTTCCACGCGGGCTCACCGAGCTCGGCGATGGTCATCGACTGCCGGGCCAGAAACGCTGCACCAATGACGAACATCGCCGCTCGCACTCCGCGTGAAGGGGAGAAGCCTAGCGTCGATCGGCGTCATCCCCAAGGATTGGCGGCGGCGGCTCGAGCGGCACGCTGATCCGGAACGTGGCGCCCTCGCCGGGACGGCTCTGCACCGACGCCTCGCCGCCGTGCGCCTCCACGAGCTGCCGCACCACGTAGAGCCCCAGGCCCAGGCCGCCGTACTGCCGCGACGGCACCGCCCGCTCGAAGCGCTGGAAGATGCGCGCCTGGTCCGCCTCGGCGATGCCCGGGCCCTCGTCGTGCACGGTGAGCACGGCGTTCCCGTCCTCTTGCCACACGGCCAGCGAGATGGGCCGGCCGGGGCCGAACTTGAGCGCGTTGGAGAGCAGGTCGGCGAGGATCTGCTTCAGCCGGCCGCGATCCCAGTGGCCGTGCACCGGCGCATCGGCTCGAACGCGCACCTCGCAGCCCGCGCGACGGAAGGTCTGGTCCAGCTCCGCCACCTCCTCGTGCACCAGCGCGGCCAGGTCCACGTCTTCGCGCTGCAGCGTGAGCCGCCCCACGCGGATGCGCGAGACATCGAGGAGCTCGTCGACGAGACGCGCCAGCCGTTCCACCTGGTGCTCGAGGAGCACGAGCTGATCCGGCCGCGGGCGGCGCGCGGTGCCCTGCCGCAGCAGGAGCTGGAGCCGCAGGTGGGCCGCGGTCAACGGCGTCTTGAGCTCGTGCGAGGCGATGGAGAGGAACTCGTCGCGCGCTCGCACCGCCTCTTGGGCGTCGCGGAGGTGCGTTTCGAGCAGCTCGGCCTGGGTTCGGCGCTCGGTCTCGTCGAGCGCGGCCACGCCCACGCCCAGCATGCGGCCGTCGGCGGTGCGCACCGGGAAGTAGTTCACCTGCCAGTGCCGCGCGGCATCGATGTCTCGGCGCTGCTCGGTGACCTGGCGGCCCAGGATGGGCTCGCCGGTGTCGAGCACCTGCTGCAACAGCGGGGCAACGGTCGGCGCGAGGTGGGGAATGACGTCCCACACAGTCTTGCCCACGTCGTCCGCGGGCTTTGCGCCGTGGGAGCTGCTCAAGAGGTCGTTGACGCGCAGGTACCGGAGCGAAGTGTCCAGCACGCCCAGGCCCACGGGCGCGGTGCGGAAGAGCGAGTCCACCAGCGCCAGTGATTCCTCGCTGCGGCGCACCGCCTCTTCTCTGCGCCGGAAGAGCCGCGCGTTGTCCACGGCCACCGCGGAGCGGCGCGCGAGCTCCTCGGCGAGCGCGAGGTCGTCGGTGCTGAAGCGACGGCCGCTCACGGTCATTCCAAAGGTCATGGTGCCGAGCACCCGGCCGCGCACGGTCATGGGCACGGCGAGGTAGGAGTGCAGATCGTGCTGGCGCAGCAGCTCCAGGTGCTCCGGAGAGCGGCTGATGCTCCGGAAGAAGGCGTCGTCGGCCTCCACCACCAGCTGCGGCTCCCCGGTTCGATAGACCCTGCCCACCCCGCCGGGCGCGTGGGCGGATGGTGGAAATCGATTGAAGAGCGCCACCATCCCCCGCTCGTACTCGGGGTCGCGGCTGGCCACCACCCGCTGGCTGACGGCGTCGCCCTCGAAGAGGAAGGTGGCGCAGCTGTCGGCGAATTCGGGAATGGCCAACCGGACGGCCGTCTCCAGGGTCGCCTCGTAATCGAGCGACTCAGAGAGCTTGCGGCTCGCCTCCGCGAGCAGCGCCCAGCGGCGACGGCTATGCAACGTGCGCTCGAGGGCCTCCTTGCCCTCGGCCAGGAGCCGGTCGCGCTCGTGCTCCGCCGCGATGCGGTCGGTGCTGTCGCGGAAGCTCCACACCCGGCCCACGATTTCGTCGCCGAGCCGCTGGGGCTGGGAGTAGCGCTCGATGATGCGGCCGTCGCGGAAGGCGATCACGTCGTGGCTGGAGCGCTCCGGGTGCTCGTAGAGCGCCCGCACGGCCTCCCGGAAGCCCTGCGGATCCGCGAGCTGCGGGAGGACGAACGCGAGCGCAGCCTCGTCGAGGCCGGTGCGCAGCACGCCTTCGGGAATGTTCCAGATCTCCCTGAAGCGCTGGTTGAAGAGGACGATGCGCCGCGAGCGATCGACCACCAGGAGGCCGTCGGCGGTGGATTCCAGGGTCGCACGGAGCAGCGAAACCAGGTGGTCGAGCTCGGCGCGGTTGGGGCTGAATGCCTGCTCGTTGAGCTCCATGGCCCGCGGGCCCTCGGGCGCCCGGTGCTGGCACCGCGCCACCCATTTGCGGGGGACGCAATGCCGTCACCGAGCTAAACATCCCTCGGGCCGCCGGCCATCCGGCTCGCTTGCTCGGCCGCAGGTGGGTTGGCGACCCACGCATCCCTCCCCCGCACGGCAATCGGCCGCCGCGGGGAGGAGGAGCGGGCGCGACCTCAGCTCGCCGGCGCCGGCGTGGGCTTGGGCGCAGGCGGGGCCGGCGTCTTGCCCTTCTTGTGGCCCTTCTTGGACGCGGGGCTGGTGGGCGCGGCCTCCAGGACCGGGCGAAGCACCGACTTCACCGTCGGCCGCGAGGTGTAGACCGGGTCGTTCACAATTCCTTCGCGCAGCAGCAGCGCGGCCAGGATGTGCGTGGCCATGTCGGTGTGGATCCAGCACTCGCGCGCGGCCTTGGAGACCTTGAGGTCGAAGGCGGGGTGTCCGCCGGCCGCCTGGCGGGCCTGGGCATCGCTGAGCTGCGTCACCTCCGACTTGAACTCGGGCAGCAGGCCCCGGACGGCCCCGTTGCTCGAGCCCTGGGCCAGCGCCAGAAGGGCCTGGGCCACCGGGAGCGTACCGTTGTGCTGCTTCTTGGCCGCGTCGACCTCCGTGGCCATCCCCGCGCGCTTCAGGAGCTGGCCCATGGTGTTCGAGTCGCGGTTCACGGACTGGTTGAGGGCCTTCACGTCGATCACTTGCGTGGGATCCTGGTGACCCTCCACCTCGGCGTCGACGATGAGCTTGAGATCCTTCTTGAAGATCTTCTCGGCGAGTTCGGACTCGGCGAGGCCGAGCTTGGCAAGCTCGTTGGATTTGAAGAGGCGGAAGCGATCCTTCATCGCGAAGATGAATTCGAGTGAAGGAAGCTGATCCGTCGGTTGCCCTGCTGAACTCCTACTCATTTGAACCCCCCTTTTGGTTCGTGCGCCGGCCTATCCGGAGCAGCTGGGCCTGCCTTTTGTCCGATCCTTTCTTTCAAGACCACGTGGGCCACGCAGGTGATGTTTGAAATTAAATTCCATGCTGACAAATGGCGCGTTCACGCTCCGTTTTGGCGCCAATGTGAATGTGGAATTCGAGTTTGTCCCCCGGAGAGGGCCTGCTTCGTCCGGAATGTGAAATCAGAATTCCCGCTCAGGGGCATGGACCAGCCGGTTCAGCGCCCGGATTCGATTCCGGTAATCAGATTGGGCGCCTCGGTAGGCTCCTTGGGCCCTTGGGCGTCCCTCGGCGACCGGGAGCATGAGGAAGAACGTCGTCCCGCGGCCGAGCTCGGTCTCCACCGGGTCGCTTCAGTGCCTGGGAGCGTCGCTCTGGTCGTCAGAGACCTCGTTCGAAGGCTCCGCCACGGCCCGCGAGGTGGAATCGGTGCTGGGCACCGTGAAGAAGAAGGTGCTCCCGCTCCCGAGCGTGCTCTCCACCCACATCTTCCCGCCGTGCGCCTCCACGATGCCGCGGCTGATGGGAAGCCCCAGACCCGCGCCCTGCCGTGCGCCCTTCTTGGCCTGCCAGAAGCGATCGAAGACCCGTGGGAGCGCCTCGGGGGCGATGCCGCGCCCCGTATCCGCCACCCAGAACAGGACCGTGCCCTCTCGGAGCGCCGCCCCGATGCGGATGTGCCCGCCCGGCGTGGAGAACTTGATGGCGTTGCCGACGAGGTTCTCCACGACCTGCAGGAGTCGGTACGGATCGCCCCAGACATCGGGAAGACCGGGGCTGAGCTCGAGCTGAACAGTCAGCGAGGAGGCCTCGGCGAGCGGCCGCTGCGACTCCATCGACTCTTCGAGCAGATCGTTTGGACTGACGCGCGTACGCTCGATGCTGAGCTGACCTGCCTCGATCACCGCGACGTCCAACAGGTCCTGGATCAAGCGATTCATTCGAGTCGCCGAGCGCTGAATGAGGGCTGTCGATCGGGAGCGTCGCCGTTCGGGCTCCTCCTTCAGCGACAGTGCGCCCACCTGCGACAGGATGACCGAGAGCGGGTTCCTCAAATCATGCGCCACCACCGCGAGCACCTGGTCCCGGAGCTGAGAGGCCTGCACGGCGGTTTCGTAGAGGCGTCCATTCTCGATGGCGAGGGTTGCGCGTTCGGCCAGGGCCTGCGCGAGCTCGAGATCGGCCTGGTGGAAGGCATGGGAGGGATCGGAAGAGATGAAGACCAGCGCCCCCAGGAGCTGACCCCGAACCAGGAGCGGAACATCCATGAGCGAGGCCGCATCGAGCGACTGGAGGAGCCGCAGATGCTCCGAGTTCTGCGCGATGGCCTCCAGATCCGAGTCCTCCACGCGCTCGATGAGCACCGGGTGCGGGTCATTGCCCACCATCCGAACAAACGCGGGCCATTGGCGCCGAATCGGGACCTTCTCCAGCTCCATGCCAATGGCGGCCATGGCCGGTGTACCGCATGCGACCTTCCACTGGAGATCTGAAGTACCGGGCGTGCCCAACTTCACGATGCACCAATCTGCAAAGTCGCGGACGACGAGGCTGGCCACGTCCTCGAGGGTCCTCGAGTAGTCGAGCGAGGAGCCGAGGAGCGCGCTCACCTCGGTCATGAAGCGCTGGCGCCACTCCTGGCGCCGGCGCTCGGTCACATCACGCAGCACAACCGTGGAGATGTTCCCTCCCGCGAGCGAGAGCTTGGAGATGGAGGCCTCGGCGGAGAACTCCTCGCCGCTCTTTCGCCGGCCGAGGATCTGCGAGTGGCGCTCGGCCATGGTCCGGGAGCTCACCTCACCCCGGCCAAAGGCGTCGACGTCCTTCCGATGTCTTCCCTGATCCCGCTTGGGGATGAGGATGTCGAGCGGAGCGCCCAACGCTTCCTGTTTGGAGTAGCCGAAGATCTTCTCGGCGCCTTCGTTGAACAAGGTGATGCGCTGCGATTCGTCGATGGAGATGATCGCCTCGGGCGAGAGGGAGATGATTCCTGCGAAGCGCGCCTGAGATGCCTTCAGGGCCTCCTCGGCCTTCTTCCGCTCCGAGATGTCTTCGATCTGGGCGATGTAATAGATGGGTTTGCCATCCGGACCGCGCAGAATCGATCCACTCAGCATGATCCAGACGACCGACTTGTCTTTTCGGATGTAGCGCTTTTCGAGTTGGTACTTGGGAATCTCACCGCGGGTGAGCTTTCCGACAAGGGCCAGGTCGGTGTCGAGGTCTTCCGGGTGGGTGATGTCCTGGAAGCGGAGCTTGGCAAGCTCTTCGGGCGAGTAGCCGGTGATTTCACACAGCGCCTGGTTCACGCGAAAGAACCGACCGTCGAGGTCCACCAGGCACATGCCGATGGGGGCTTCATCGATGGTGAGCCGGAAGCGCTCCTCTGATTCCCGGAGCTGGTGATTGGTTGCGCGCTCACGCTCCAGCAGCTCTTCCAGCTCGCGCGCGCGCTGGCGCTGTTCGGTGATGTCGCGGGTGATGGTCCCGGCGCCCAGGATCTTGCCGGTTTTTGCGTCGCGGATGTTGAAGTGCACGTCGGAGACGGGGATCGACTCACCGGTTTGCCAATTTCGAAAGTAGGTCTCGCCTGCCCAGCGCCCCTTCTCCATCATTTCCTTCACGATCACGTCGTCGACGAACCCTCTGACGTCGGGTGGGTAGTAATCGCGAATCTGGGTTTGTCGAACGTCGAAGTCGGGAGGCAGCCCCACCATTCGAAGCGCTGCCGGATTGCCCCAGATTGGCTTGCCGCTGGGATCCGCGATGCCGATGAAGTCGGGAGAGTTCTCGAGCAGCGCCTGGAAGATCTGCCGCTCCTCGTCGAGGCGCTTCCGCTGGGTGATGTCGCGGACGAACGCCTGCCAGCGACCGTCGGGGAGGATGTTCGCGCTCACGTCCACGGGCAGGTACGAGCCGTCCTTGCGCTTGTGGCGCCACTCGCCGCGCTCGACCTTGCCCGGCGCGAGCAGCTTGGACCTCGTCTCCATGAGCCGGGCCACGTCCTCGGCGGGAATGATGTCCAGGATGGTCTTGCCGATAAGCTCCTGGCGCGTATAGCCGAGCATCTCGCACGCGGCCTGGTTCACGTCGATGAAGCGGGCGTCGAGATCCGCCAGGAAGAAGGCATCCGGGGCGAGCTCGATGAGCTCGCGCAGGTTGCGCTCCGATCGGTCGAGGCGATCGCGGGCCTCTTCGGCCGTCTGGCGGCTGCGCCTCATGACGTGAGCCAGGTACACCGCGACGACGCCGTCGATTGAGAAAAGAGCGGCCTGCCACGCTGCGTTCGAGGGCGAATACCCCGCCCGCGTCACGAACCAGATGGCGCCGAGCACCATGCTCAAGGCAGTGGCGAGAATGCCGGGGCCCGAGCCCGCGAGGATGCTCACGGCGAGCAGGGCGCCAAAGAACAGGACATAGGGTGCGCCGGTGCCGGTGATGGGCTCGAACACGATGCGCAGGCCGAAGGCAGCCGCCACCGTCGCAACGGCGAGGCCATAGCGCGCGGCCGCATGCCCGCGGAGCAAGCGCATCACCGGCCCGCTCTGAGCCGACGAACCCATCACTGGAAACTAGGCACTTGGCACCCGCCCCGTTTGTCGCAACCCACCTGCACGTTAGAACAGCGGGCAACGACACGAGCGGATGCGCCCTTTTGGGGTGCAAGGCCCCTGGAGCGCGCCAGGCAATGGCCGACATCGCCCTTCCCCGTCTCCTTATCGGAGAAGCGGAGAATTCATAGACCTGTCACGGAGGTTCGGATGCTCGTTCGCTCATCCACGGGCGTTTCCATCCACCGCGCCACACAGGTTGCAACGCTGATCGCGCTGCTGCTCGCCGCGCTCGTCGCCGGGGCGCTGATCCTGCTCACCGCGCTTCAAGCCTCGTCGGGCAACGTTCTCCGCGCTTCGGTCAATGGAGTTCGGCAGGGAGACGCGACGCGCGCAGCCATTCTGAGCTTCGAGCGCTCTCCAGACCTCCTGGTCCGGTCGCAGGCGGAGGCGAGCACTGAGCAAGGCCTCTCCGACGCCCGGTCGAACGCCCGAACCGAGAAACAGCGGGCCGCGCTCGAACGGGCAAGCGCGGCCGTGAGGCAGTACTTCGCGACCGCCAATCGCCCCGGCGCCGCCCCGAATGAGCGCGAACAGAGCCTCCAGGAAGCGCTCACGGCGCTCAATGCGCTCTCCCAGACCAACATCGCCGAGGCCAATTCGGCGGTGCAGCGCTCCGCGCGCTGGGACAGGTGGGGCGACTGGCTGGGGTACACCGGCGGTGGACTTCTGGTGGCGACCCTGCTCGGAGCGGCCATCTGGTTGCGTCGATACGTCTCGGAGCCGTCGCGCGACCTGCAGAATGCCGTGGGGCGCTTCGTGGGAGGCGATCACGAGGCCCGCGCCCCCGAGATCGGCGCGGCGGAGCTGCGCCTGACCTCGATGCACTTCAACCGGCTGGCGCTGGAGCAGGTCCGACGGCGCGAGGAGCGCTTGACCTACCTCTCCGGGGTGGCCCACGAGCTCCGCGAGCCGCTCTCGGCCCTCAGCATGTCGCTCGGACTGGTCGCTCCGGATCGCGCGCTGCCTCCAGAGCCAGAGCTGCGGCGCCTCCTGGCGCTGATGAAACGTCACGTCGAGCGCTTGAACCACCAGCTCGGCGACTTCGTCGAGACCGTGAGAATCGAATCTGGCCGTCTGGAGCTGCTGACCGAGGTCGAGGACCTCAACGAGCTCGTCGCGAGCCTCTCCGAGCACTTTCAGGGAGTGACGGAGCGGCACCACGTGGAGATCGCAGTGCCCGGGCGGCCGCTGGTGGTGCGCTGCGACATCATCCGGATCGAGGAGGTCATCACCAGCCTCCTGGCAAATGCTGCGCGGCGCTCGATCGACGGCGCCGAGCTGCGCATCGCCTTGGATGTCGACCAGAGCGAGGCGGTGGTGACGGTCAATGACGATGGTGAGCACCTCTCCTCGAGCGAGCTGGAGCACATCTGGGACCACTTCAAGCCCACCCCGACCTCGACCACGAACGGGCTGGTCGGCCAGGGGCTGTCGCTCTCCACCGTTCGGCGAATCGTGAACGCGCACGGGGGCGAGGTCTTCGCCCGGCGCGAGCCCGACGACTCCACGACGTTCGGCTTCCGGCTGCCGCTGCTGCTGAGGCGTCCAGAGCAATTCCCGGTTCAACCCGAGGGCAGCGCCCCCTCACCCGATGGGCACCAGGAGTAGGCCATGGCCGACATCCTGGTGGTGGAGGACGAGCCGGACATCGGCGAGCTGATTCAGCAGTTTCTCGAGGGCGAGGGGCACACGGTCCGGCGTGCCGCGAACGGGAAGGAGGCCCTCATCATGCAGAGCCAGCGGCTGCCCGAGGTGGTGTTGATGGACATCCAGATGCCGGAGCTCAGCGGCACCGAGATGGCGGAGCGGATGTTCGTGGAGAACGCGGGGCGAGAGTGCATCCCCATCGTGGTGACATCGGCCTCGACGGAGCTGGTGCGCACGGCCAGAGCCATCGGGACGCCCTACGCCCTGCCCAAGCCGTTCTACCCGGAGGCCTTGCTGGCCGTGGTCGACCGCGCGCTGCGGGAGCGTCGAATCCCCAAGCCCGCTTGGTGAGCGGGTGATCGTCCCGGGCTCAATAGGCCCAAGGAAACTTCTTCCAGTCCGGGGGGCGCTTCTCGAGGAAGGAATCGCGGCCCTCGGCGGCCTCGTCGGTGCCGTAGGCGAGCCGGGTGGCCTCACCGGCGAAGACCTGCTGGCCCACCAGCCCGTCGTCGATGGCGTTGAAGGCGAACTTGAGCATGCGCTGGGCGGTGGGGCTCTTGCCGCAGATCTTCTTGGCCCACGCGAGCGCCGTCTTTTCCAGTTCGGCGTGCGGGACCACGGCGTTCACCATGCCCATGCGGTGCGCGTCGTCGGCGCTGTACGTGTCGCCGAGGAAGAAGATCTCCCGCGCGAACTTCTGGCCCACCTGGCGCGCGAGGTACGCCGAGCCGAAGCCGCCGTCGAAGCTGGCCACGTCGGCGTCGGTCTGCTTGAAGCGCGCGTGCTCCTTGCTCGCAATGCTGAGATCGCAAACGACGTGCAGGCTGTGTCCTCCGCCCGCGGCCCAGCCGGGAAGAACGCAGATCACCGGCTTGGGCATGAAGCGGATGAGGCGCTGCACCTCCAGGATGTGCAAGCGGCCCGCGCGCGCGGGGTCGATGGTGTCGGACGTCGTCCCCTCGGCGTACTTGTAGCCGTCCTTGCCGCGGATGCGCTGGTCGCCGCCGGAGCAGAACGCCCAGCCGCCGTCCTTCGGAGACGGACCATTGCCGGTGATGAGCACGCAGCCGACGTCCGAGCTCATGCGCGCGTGATCGAGCGCGCGGTAGAGCTCGTCGACGGTCTTGGGCCGGAAGGCGTTGCGCACCTCGGGCCGATTGAAGGCCACGCGCACGGCCCCCACGTCCACCGCGCGGTGGTAGGTGATGTCGGTGAACCCGAAGCCGGGCACCTCGCGCCACGCGGCTGAGTCGAAGAGCTCGGAGACCATGCGTTCCCTCGGCGGAAGCCGACGCTCTATACAGCGCCGGCTGGCCCGCGTCGCGCCAAGGCGTCAGAGCTCACGCGGGAGGGGGAGCTTGAAGGTCACGGTGGTGCCGCCGCCGGCCGGCGAGCTCACGTGCACGTCGCCGCCGTGGTCGGTGAGAATTCTCTTCACCAAGGCGAGCCCGAGCCCGGTGCCCTGGGCCTTGGTGGTGAAGAACGGCTCGAAGATGCGCGGCCGCAGCTCGGGCGCGATGCCCGAACCGGCGTCGCGGATGTCGATTCGCACCCTGGCGTGACCGTTGCTGCCGTCGAGGCTGGCGCGAATTTCGATTGGCCCGCCTGCGGGCATGGCCTGGGCGCCGTTGTGGAGCACGTTCACCAGCGCCTGGCACATCATGCGGCGGTCCATGGGCACCGGCGGCAGGTCCGACGCGAGCTGCACCTGCACCGTCACCTTTCCCTGCCGCTGATCGGCGATGTCCAGGTGCGCCAGCGCCAGCGACTCCTGGATCACCCCGCCCAGCTCCTCGGGCTGCAGGTTCGGCGAGGGCGGCCGCGCGTAGTGCAGCAGGTCGGTGACCATGTTGTTGAGGCGCTCGCCCTCCTGCTGGACCACGTCGAGCAGCGCCCGCGCTTCGGGCCGCTGGTTCACCATCGGCGAGAGCACGCTCACCGCGTTGAAGATGGAGCCCAGCGGGTTTCGCACCTCGTGCGCCACCATCGCCGAGAGCTCGCCCAGCCCCGCCAGGCGCTCGGTGCGCACCACCTCGGCGCGCGCCTCGGCGAGCTCGGCGTAGCTCTGCCGCAGGGACTCGTAGAGCCGCGCGTTCACCACGCAGAGCGCCACATGGTTGAGCGCCGCCTGCGCCCGAGCCACGCTCTCCGGCGGGAAGGGCCGCGGGCCGCGCACGTCGTCGAGCACGGCGGCGCCCACCAGCTCCTCGCGGCAGATGAGCGGGACGGCCAGGAGCGCCTTCTGACCGAACTGCTGCACCAGCTCGCGCTGCACGGGGATGAGCGTGGTGCGCACGTCCTCGATCACCACCGGCTGGCGGGTCCGCGCAGCGCGAGCCGCCGCCGAGGGCGCGGTGAGCGGGATGGTCACCTGGTGCGCGACGTCGCGGTGGCCCATCGACGAGGCCATCTTCGCGAGCTGCCGTGACTTCTCGTCGTAGAGCAGGATGAAGCAGTTCGACACGTCGAGCAGCTTCACCATGGCGTCGCACGCCGCGTCGAGGATGACCTCCAGCTGGAGCGTGCCCGAGGTGATGCGCGCCAGGTCGAGCATGAGCCGCGTGTCGCTGAGCTGCCGGCTGGCGAGGCCGTGGTCGTCGGCGTTGTCGATGGCCGAGGCCACCAGCCGGCCGAAGAGCCGCAGGATCTCGTTGGAGTGGGAGAGGCCGGGTCCAGCCAGCACCAGGAGCTCCGGGCCGCCCCGGGTGTCGAGCGGCAGGTACACATGGCTCGGGTCGAGCTCGGGGCCCTGGTAGCAAGGCCGCCCCTCACGCAGCGCCTCGAACGCGTACGCCGGTTCGAGCTTCACCTCCGGATCGGTGAGCGCGTCCACGGTCATGAGCGCGTCGAGCTCCAGCCGGTAGAAGCCCGCCCAGAAGCTGCCCGTGCGGAGCTGCTCCAGCACCTGGCGCCGCACCACCGCGCCGGTGCGCGAGGCGACCAGCGTGGTGGCGATCTCCACCAGCACCAGCGCGAGGTCGTGCTCCGCCTGGCGGCTGCGGTTGCTGAGCACCACCACCACGGTGAAGGGCTCGCCCTCGGCCGAGGGAAACGTGCTGGTCTGGGTGAAGATCTCCAGCTCCCGGCCGTCGCGGGCGAGCAGGCGCGAGCTCAACCCGCCGGGAGCCAATGGCCTGCCCGAACCGCGCCGCACGGTGCGATCCAGGAGCCGCCGCCGGTCGGTTGGGGCGAGGAACTCGATGACGTCGCGGCCCTCGGCATCGTCGCGGCTGTAGCCCGAGAGCTCGAGCCATGCCTCGTTCACCGCCTGGAGCTTCTGCTCGCGGAACACGATCACCGGCCACTCGAAGAGCTCGATGTGGGCGCGGATCTCCGCAAGGGTGAAGGTCGGCGGGGACATCGTCGTGTCGGGACTCCACGGCGGAGCCGTGTTCTCCAAGGAACGTCCTATCGCAGCGCCGGGCAGTGCGCACGCCGGGGTGCACCGAGGTGAACCCGCCCGGGGTTCGGTGTATGTGTGCGACCGATGGCAACGAGCTGGCTCATCTACGGCGCCAATGGCTACACCGGCCGCCTGCTGGTCGAGGAGGCGGTGAAGCGCGGGCACCGTCCGGTGCTCGCGGGCCGCAACCTGGCGAAGGTGGCCGAGGTGGCGAAGCCGCACGGCCTCGAGGCGCGCGCGGTCGATCTCCACGACGCCCCAGCGGTCCGCGAGCTGGTGCGCGGCCACGCTCTGGTGCTGCACGCGGCCGGTCCGTTCCGGGAGACGAGCGCTCCGATGGTGGAGGCCTGCATCGCCGAGCGGGCGAGCTACCTGGACATCACCGGCGAGATCGGCGTCTTCGCCCAGGTCTTCTCGCGCGACGCGGCGGCGCGCGCGGCCGGCGTGGCGCTCATGCCCGGCGTGGGCTTCGACGTGGTGCCGACGGATTGCCTGGCCCGCTTCGTCGCCGAGCGCGCGCCGGGCGCCACCGAGCTGGAGATCGCCATCGCCGCACTGGGCACGCTGAGCACGGGCACGGCCAAGTCGATGCTCGCCGGTGCGGGCGAGGGCGGGTTCGTTCGTCGAGGCGGTCGCATCGTGCCCTGGCCGTTCGGGCGCGGGGCACGCAAGGTGCGTTTCTCCGATCGCGAGCGCTGGGTGGTGCCCATCCCCTGGGGCGACCTGGAGACGGCCTTTCACACCACGCGCATCCCCAACATCACCACCTTCGCGGCCGTGCCCAAGCGGATGGCGCGCGTGCTGGCCGTGTCCTGGCCGGCGCTCTGGGCGGGCACGCCGCTCACCGCCGCCGCGCTTCGCCTCGAGCCCTTGCAGGACGCGGCCACGCGCTACATCGAGCGCCGCTTTCCCGGGCCGGATGCGGCGCAACGCGCTGCCGGCCGCTCGTACATCTGGGCGCGGGCGTCGGGCGGCGGCGTGTCGGCCGAAGCCTGGCTGGAGACCCCCGAGGGCTACTCGCTGACGGCCATCACCGGCATCAACGCCGTGGAGCGCGTGCTGGCGGAGCGTCCGGAGGGCGCGCTCACGCCGGCGCTGGCGTTCGGCGCCGACTTCATCCTCCAGGTGCCGGGGACGCGGCGGCTCGAGGCCATCCCCGCCGACGTGGCCTCGCGAGCAAGCCCGTGACCGCCGAGGCTCAAGACTTCCGCGCGCTGTGTACGCGCTGCCTGCGGCCCGAGAGCGCCTGCTGGTGTCGCGATCTGCCTGGCATCGCCGCGCGCACCCGCGTGGTGTTCTTGCAGCACCCGCGCGAGCGCTACGTGGCCATCGGCACCGCGCGCATGGCGCACCTCGCCCTGCCCGGCTCGCGCTTCTTGCGCGGGGTGAGCTTCGACGGCGTGGCAGAGCTGGAGGCGCTCGCCAACGATCCACGCGCGGCCATCCTCTTCCCCAGCCCGGAGGCGGCCGATCTGCGCACGCTCGCCGAGCCGCCCACCACGCTCGTCGTCGTCGATGGCACCTGGAGCCAGGCCCGCAAGCTCGTGCAGCGCAACGCCGTGCTGCAGCGGCTGCCGCGCGTGCGCTTCACGCCCACGCGGCCGGGCAACTACCGCATCCGCAAGGAGCCCGAGGCTCACTGTCTGTCGACGATCGAAGCCGTCGTCGAGGCGCTGGGCATCCTCGAGGGCGAGCCGGAGCGCTTCGCGCCCATGATTCGCGCGTTCGAGCAGATGGTCGATTTGCAGCTCGCGAAGCAGGCCTCGCGCACCACGCCGCCGCGGCGCAAGCTGAAGAAGCATCGCCAGGGAAAGCCGCCGCCGATTCCGGTCGAGCTCAGCGAGCGCGCCCAGGACGTCGTGCTCGTGTACGCCGAGGCAAACGCGCACCCCGCGAATTCGGGACATCCCGCGGAGCTCGTCCACCTGGCTGCGATTCGCGCGGCGACGGGCGAGCGCTTCGAGGCCGTGCTCGCGCCGCGGCGGCCGCTGGCGGAGTCGACGCCGCACCACGTGCGGCTCCCTCGCGAGACGCTCCTCACCGGCGATTCCATCGACGCCGTGCGCGCGCGCTGGGCGGCGTTCTTGCGCCCGGACGATCTGCTGGCGACCTGGGGCTTCTTCAGCCTGGAGCTGCTGCGCGATGGGACGCTCGAGGAGCGGCCCGTGATCGACCTGCGGCGCGCGGTGTGCCGGGTGCTCAAGCGGCGGCCCGGTGGAATCGAGCCCGCGGCGGAGCTGCTCGGCGCCCAAGAAAAAGGCGCGCCCCTCGGAGGAGGACGCGCCGGGGTTCGGCTGGAGGCGCTCGCGCGGGTCCACGCGGCGCTGCGGTCGAAGGGCTAGGCCACCTCGAAGAGCGCTGCGGCGCCCATGCCGCCGCCGATGCACATCGACACCACGCCGCGCTTGCCGCCGCGCCGCTTCAGCTCGCGGAGCAGCGTGCCCGTCTGGCGCGTGCCGGTGACGCCCAGCGGGTGCCCCAGCGCGATGGCGCCGCCGTTCGGGTTCACCTTGGCGGGATCGATGCCCAGCTCGCGCGTGCAGTACGCCGCCTGCGCCGCAAAGGCCTCGTTGATCTCGAAGACGTCGATGTCCGAGACCTTGAGCTTGTTCTTCTCCAGCAGCTTGCGAATGGCCGGCACCGGGCCGATGCCCATGATCTCCGGCGGCACGCCCGCGACCTGGAAGTCGACGAAGTAGCCGAGCGGCTTCACGCCCAGGGCCTTTGCCTTCTCGTCGCTCATCACCACCGCGGCCGCAGCGCCGTCGGTGAGCGGGCTGGCGTTGCCGGCGGTGACCGTGCCCTTCATGTTGAAGGCGGGCTTGAGCTTCTGCAGGCCCTCGAGCGTGGTGTCCGGACGCAGAATCGTGTCGCGATCGACGGTGACCTGCTTGGCGTTGCCAGCCTCGTCGAACACCGTGGTGGTCACCGCGACGATCTCGTCCTTGAAGTTGCCCTTCTCGGTGGCCGTCGCGGCGCGGCGCTGCGACTCGTACGCGAGCTTGTCCTGCTCCTCGCGCGTGACGTTGAACTTGGCGGCCACGTTCTCGGCGGTCGCGCCCATCGACGTGTAGATCTCCGGGTACTTCTCCATCAGCTGCGGATTCGCCGAGGGCTTGCCGCCGCCCATGGGAATCATGCTCATCGACTCGGTGCCGCCTGCGATGGCCACGTCGTACATGCCCGCGATGATCGACTGCGCCACCTGGGCGATCGACTGCACGCCGCTGGAGCAGAAGCGGTTCACGGTCATGCCCGGCACGGTGTCGGGAAGGCCCGCGAGCATGGCCGCGATGCGCGCCACGTTCATGCCCTGCTCGGCCTCCGGCATGGCGCAGCCGAGCACCACGTCCTGGATGTCGGTGGGCTTGAGGCCGGGCACGCGCGCGATGGCCTCCTTGATGACGAGCGCCGCCATCGTGTCCGGGCGGGTGTCCTTGAGCTCGCCCTTGCTGGCGCGGGTGAACGGCGTGCGGGCGGTGCTGGCAATGACGACGCGGCTGGCCATGACAATCTCCAATTTCAATTCTTCAAACTGTGTAACCAACTGGTTTCAGCTTCGCCAACCCGCTAGTTCCGCAAGGGCTTGCCCGTCTGCAGGATGCTCATCATGCGCTCCTTGGTCTTCTCTTCCGTAACCAGGCTCATGAAGGCCTCGAGCTCCAGATCCAGCAGGTGCTGCTCGGTGACGGGCGCCGTCGACACGGTGTCGCCGCCGGTGAGCACCGTGGCCAGCTTGCGGCCAATCTTGCGGTCGTGCTCGCTGATCTGGTTGTTGAGCTGCATGTCGTACAGCACCATGTCGAAGGTGGCGTAGCCGCTCTTGCCGGGCAGGAAGAACTTGGTCTCGCGCGGCGGGCGGAAGCCGGCCTCGGCCATGCCGATCACGCGGGCCTTGGCGTCGGCGAGCTGCAGGTCGCGGTTCATGCTGATGCCGTCGGTGGCCTTGAGGAAGCCGGCCTCGCGCGCCTCTTCCGCGCTGGTCGCCACCTTGGCCATGCCGATCTGCAGGAACACCTTCTTCAGGAACGGCAGCGGATCGAAGTCCTTCTCCTGCGCGTACGGGCCGTAGATGTTCCGCATGAGCTGCATGTTGCCGCCGCCGCCGGGAATGAGGCCCACGCCGAACTCCACCAGGCCCATGTACAGCTCGCCCGTGGCCTGGACGGAGTTGCCGCCCATGGTGACTTCAGCGCCGCCGCCGAGCGTGAGCTGGAAGGGCGCGGTGACCACCGGGATCGGCGAGTAGCGCATGCGCTGGTTGGCGGCCTGGAAGCCGCGCACCATCTGCTTCACGCTCTCGGTCTCGTCCGAGCCGATGGCCATGAGGATCGCGCCGAGGTTGGCGCCGGCCGAGAAGTTCGAGCCGTCATTGCCGATGACCAGGCCGCGGAAGTCCTTCTCCGCGATGTCGAGCGACTTGTTCATCATGGCGATGATCTGGTCGTCGATGCTGTTCATCTTGGAGTGGAATTCGAGCAGGAGCACGCCGTCGCCCATGTCCCAAGCCGTCGCGCTCTCGTTGCCGTCGAGCTTCTTGTTGCCGCGCTTGAGGATGTCGACGGTGATGCGGCGCGCGTTCTCGGGGACCGGCTTGGCCTTCTTGCTGGGGATGTCCCAGTAGGTCGCCACGCCGTTCTCGACCGCGTAGAAGCTCTGGCGGCCGGCCTTGAGCATGTCCTCCACCCAGGGCGCGACCTTGAGGCCGAGCTCCTTCATCCGGTCCACGCCCTTCTTCACGCCGTAGGCGTCCCAGGTCTCGAACGGGCCCACGTCCCAGGCGAAGCCCCAGCGCAGCGCGCGGTCGATGTTCACGAGGTCGTCGGCGATCTCGGGGATGCGCCGCGACGCGTAGGCGAGGGTGTCGAGGCCCACCTTCTCCGCGAACTTGGCGGCCTTGTCGGTGCCGTTCATCACCGCCACGCTGCGCGCCGCGGGATCCTCGATGTCCTTGGCGGCGCCGAGGCTCTCGTAGCGGACCTTGGTCTGCGGCCGGTACTGCAGCGTCTTGAGATCGAGCGCGAGGATCTGCTTCTCGCCGTCACCGCCCTTCTCCTTCTTGTAGAAGCCGCCGCCGCTCTTGTCGCCGAGCATGTTCTTGCTAACCATCTGGTTAACGAACTCGGGGACCTTGAAGACCTCGCGCTCCTCGTCGCCGGTGAGGCTGTCGTAGCAGTTCTTCGCCACGTGGCTGAAGGTGTCGAGGCCCACCAGGTCGGCGGTGCGGAACACCGCGCTCTTGGGGCGCCCCATCGCCGGGCCGAAGATCTTGTCGATCTCCTCGATGGTCATCTCCGCGTTCTGCATCTCGGAGATGATGCGCAGCATGCCGTAGGTGCCGATGCGGTTGGCGATGAAGTTGGTGGTGTCCTTGCCGTAGACGATGCCCTTGCCCAGCATCTCCTCGCCGAACACGTGCATGCGCTTCATCACCGCGGGGTCGGTGTCGGCGCCGGCCACGAGCTCCAGGAGCTTCATGTAGCGCACGGGGTTGAAGAAGTGCGTGACCAGGAAGTTCTTCTTGAAGTCGGCGGTGCGGCCCTCGCACATGCCCTTGATGGACATGCCCGAGGTGTTGCTCGAGACCACCGAGCCCTGCTTCCGGAACTGATCCACCTTGGCGAAGGTGGCCTGCTTCACGGCCATGTCCTCTTTGACGACCTCGACGATCCAGTCGCACTCGGCGATGCGGGCCATGTCGTCGTCGAAGTTGCCGACCTCGATGAGGTCCAGCGCCTGCAGCGTGAAGAGCGGCGCGGGCTTCTGCTTCTTCATGTTCGCGAGCGCGCCCGCGGCGAACTTGTTGCGGAAGGCCTTGCTCTTGACGTCGTCCTTCGCGTCCGGCTTGGGCGGAACGATGTCCAGGAGCAGCGAGGGGATTCCGGCATTCGCGAGGTGACCGGCGATGGCGCTGCCCATCACACCTGCGCCGAGGACGGCGACCTTCCGGATCCGCTGGCTCATGAACACTCCGTTGCTGTGCGCGGCGTCAGGCCGCCAAAGGGTGCCAGAGAAAAATGCGCCTGACGCACTTTGTCAACGGAATCGACCCGGCCCCTGCTGGATCAGCGGGATCAGTCGTCGTGTGCGAGATCCAGATCGAGCTCGATGCTGAGCTGGACGAGCGCGGCCTGGAGCACGCGGCCCAGCGCGGGCGCGGTGTAGCCCCGCACCGCGAGGTCCACGGCGAAGGTGTTACCCACGGGCAAGGTGACGCCCGCGGCCAGGCCCGCGGCGAGATCCACCTCCAGCGGCCCGTTTCCCGGGTCGAGCGGCTCGCTGGTGCTGATGAAGGAGAGCCCGCCGACGACCTCGCCGAACGGCTTCACCGGGCCGTACTTGAGCGTGTAGCGCGCGCTCATGTCGATGAGCTGCCAGGGCGTGCCCTCGTTGCCGTTGGGGCGGAGCTCGAGGTTGTCGTAGCCGAGCGTCACGGACACGCCGGTGGGAAAGCGCGAGCCCACGTGCAGCCCGAAGGCCATGCTGTAGCGCGCGTCGTCCGGGCCGTTGGGCGCGAGCAGGTCGGCGCCGCCGCTCACGGAGAAGAGCCAGCGCACCTGGGGCGGCTCTCTCGGCGTCGGCGCAGGAACCTCCGCGGCGCGCGCGACGGGCGCCGGCTCTTTCGTCGCCACCTCCGCTGCCTGCGCGACGGGCTGCTGTTTCGCTGCCGCATCCTCGGCGCGCACGGCGCTGCCGCTGCCCAGGACAACCCACGCCACCGCGACCCCGAGGCCCTGCCGCAACATCGTGCGCCCCTCGGGCACACGACGGCGCTACGGTTTCGAGCCTCCGTCGACACCCGACGACGGCTCCACCGCAAAGCCGATGTGCGCCACGCCTTCCGATTTGGCAAGGTCGACGATGTGCATCAGCTCCGCGTGGCGACACCCCCTGTCGGCCGCGATGGTCAAGCGCAGCGCCGCGTTCCTGGCCGCAGCGTCGTGCAGCGCGCGCTGCAGCGCCGCTTCGTCGATGGGCTGACCCGAGAGCTGCAAGACGCCGCACGCCTCGCCCGGCGACTTCGGTCCCACGACGAGGGTGAGCGCATCGCCGGCCCAACCCACGCTCGGCGGCGCACCCGGCAATGCCTCGGAGCTCGGCGCCACCGGCGGCGCGCTCACGCCTTCCGGCGACCACTCGATGGCGGCAGTGTTGGCCATCCAGTTGTGCTCTCCGTCCCAGAGGTACACCGCGCGCCGGCCGCAGCCGCGCACGCCGAGCTGCGAGCCCGCCCAGATGGGATCGTTGGGCATGAGGTCCACGATCTCGAGCGATTGCCAGGGGCAGTCGAGCTCGAAGGCGGCGCGGGTCATCATGCGGTCGCGGAAGTCGTCCACGCGATCGCGGCTGATGGCCTCGCTGCTGAAGCACCCGGGCAGCGCCAGGAGCGTCAGGAACCCGAAACAAACTTCATATTGCTTTGGCCTCAAAACATTCATCTATCCAACTCTGCAGCTCTAGAGGGTCGTTGATAGATTTCGGCTCTCGATTAACCCTGTCGCCCACGGGGCGTTGAGGGCGTCATGAAACCGACCCATCTGGTAGCCCTCGCCACGCTGGCGGTGGCCGTGTCGTCGTGCAGCGGCAAGCCGTGTTCCGGCAACAACTGCCTCGGAATCTCCGGAACCTACGTGGTGACGTACCAGCCCGGGTTGGACTGCGCCCTCTGGGCATACCGGCCGGCCCCCACCTCGACCATGGTCATCTCCCAAACGGGCAGCCAGGTTCAAGTGACGCTGCAACCGAGCATCGAGAGCCCAACGCACCTCCTCACCGGGACGCTCTTCGAAGACGGGACGATCCTCGTCACGGAGGCGCAGCTGAGCCCCACGCTGGGGATTCCGGCGGGCCAGCTGAGCGGCTCCTTCACCTCGGCGCCGGGCGCCTTCACGTTCCAGGGCACGCTCACCTTCATCCAGAACACCATGAGCGGCGCCAGCGATGCGGGCCCGAACAACGGCTGCTCGGCCACGGTCAACGTGAACGCGCAGCGGACGAGCGCCTCGACGGTGCTCGTCACGCAAGCCTTCGACGGCGGCTCGGGCGACACCGACGGCGGTCCCTAGCCAGACGTCGACGCGCGCCTGTTCAAGAGCGCGCCGGCCGCGAGCGTGAGCACGAACGCCGCGCCGAGCCCGAGCACCACCGCGCCGCCCGTGGGCACGGGGAGCTTGCTGGACACGAAGATCCCCGACTCGCCCGCCAGCGCGGCCACGACCACGCTCCACGCGAGCAGGCTGCGCGTCGAGCGGGCCAGGTTTCGCGCGGCCGCCGCGGGCACCACCACCAGCGCCTCCACGAGCAGTGCGCCCACGATCTTCAGGCTCACCACGATGGCCGCGGTGAGCAGCGCCACGAAGACGTACTCGAGCGCGTCGGAGCCCAGTCCGGCGGCGCGCGCGATCGAGGGATCGAGGCTGTCGAGCGCCACGCGGTTGTAGAGCAGGCCCATCGCCACGAGCACGGCGACGCCGAGCACGAGCAACAGCGCGAGGTCGCCATCGGTGACGGTGAGCAGGCTGCCGAACATCACCGCCTCGATCTGGTGCACGTTGAAGCGCTTGGTCACCGCCACCAGCAGGCAGATGCCCAAGCCCAGCGTGAGCGAGAGGAAGACGCCGATGAGCGTGTCGGGAGGCAGCTTGCTCCGGCGGCGCACGTAGACCATCGCGATCGCCGCGAGCAGACAGAAGCCGCCCATGCCGCCGTACGGCGCGTTCAGCGGCTCGCCGAGCACCACGCCGATGGTGAGCCCCGTGAGCGCGGCCTGGCCGAGCGCCGAGCTGAAGAACGCGAGCCGCCGTGCGATCACGAGGTGGCTCAGGCCGCCCAGCAAGGGCGCGAGGAGAAGCGCGGCGATCATCCCGCGCACCACGAACGCGTAGCCAAACGCCTCGGGCAAGTGACCCGCGGCGGCCTGGCGCGCGAAGAAGGCGTAGAGCGCGTCCATCAGGCGGCGCCCTTCCCCGCTCGCGCAGGAACCGAAGGCCCCAGGCGTGTGACGGAATCGGCCAATCGTGCCACCACGTCGGCGTCGTGCGAGGCCATGAGGACAGCGGCACCCGCCGTGCGCGCGGACCGGACAGCGGCCTCGAGCTGCGCGCTCGCTTCGACGTCGAGGCCCGTTGCGGGTTCGTCGAGCAGCAGCAACTCCGGCGTCGGCTCGAGCGCGTTCGCGAGCAGCACGCGCTGGCGCTCGCCGCCGGAGAGCGCGTCGAGCCGACGATCTTCGAATCCAGCGAGCCCCACCTTCTCGAGCGCCGAGGCGATGCGCGTCCGCGCCGACTGCCGAATTCCGAGACACACCGGCCAGCGCTGACGCTCGAGCGCGAGCAGCTCCGCGACCGTCAGCGGCAGCCGCTCCTCGCCGACGAACCGCTGGGGTACGTACGCGAGCCGCCCATTGCCGCGAAAGCTCAGACGCACGTCGCCTTCATGATCGAGCAGGCCGAGAACGACCTGCAGCAGCGTGCTCTTGCCCGCGCCATTGGGGCCCACGAGCGCGTGCACGGTCCCCGGCAGCACCGCGAGCGACACACGCTCCAGCACGCGCGCGCGGTTCCGCACGACAGACACGTCCCGAAGCTCGAGGACCGGCGGGGTCAATGCTTCTCCGGGCCCGGGCCGGCGAGCGCTAGCACCAGCGTGTCGACGTTCTTCTGCATGGCCTTCTCGAACTCGTCGGGCGCGTACGTGCCGGTGGCCACGTGGCTGATGATGAAGACGCGCGCGCCGGTGGCGTCCTGCAGCGTCTTCAGCAGCGGCGCGGGGAAGCTCTCCTCGGTGAGCACCACCTGGAGCTTCTCGCGCTTCATGAGATCGATCATCTGCTGCAGCTCGGCGGCCGACGGCGTCAGCCCGTGCGACGGCTGCACCACGCCGGCGATCTCGATGCCGAGCTCCTGCATCAGGTAGCTGTAGCCATCGTGAACGGTGACCACGCGCGTGACCTTCGGGTTCACCAACTTCGCCGCGGCCGCAGCCTTGATGGCACGCAGGCGTCGCGCGTAAGCGTGCGCATTGTCCATGAACGTATCGGCGAGCTCGGGCCGGAGCGTGCCCAGCAGGCGGGCTATCAAGTACGTCTGTTGAATCGCATTCGTGAATGACAAGAACGTATGCGAGTTCACCGCTTCGCCATGCGCCCCAGGCATGAGCGGCGTCCCGTCGTTGACCTTGATGAGCGTGAGGTGCGTATTTCCCGAGGCCTTCACCATCTCGGGCACGAAGTCGTCGTGGCCGATGCCGTTCACCACGAGCGCGTCGAGGGTCTGCAGCGTCGCGACCTCGCGCGGGCCGGGTTGATAATTACCAGCATCGATTTCGCCCGGAAGGATTGGAATGACCTTCACCGGCGTGCCTTGCACCACGTTCGACACCCACGAGTAGTACGGGTGCAGCGTCACGCCGACCTGCAGCGGCTTGGCCGGCGCGGCGACGGCGATCGCCGCGAGCAAGGCGTGGATCATGGGCGCTCCTTCGCGGGCGCATCGGCGACGATCTGCTTCCAGCCTTCGAGCCACGGCTTTGAGGTGGCGCTCGCGCTCGGCGGCGCGCCATCGCGGACGCATGCGTAGACGTGAAGGATGGTGCCGTCGCGCAACACGTGGTGAACCTCGTCCGGCGGCGTTCCTGGCGGATCACCGTTGCCCGGCTCCGGCTCCTGCACGACGAGCAAGTACGAAGGCCCGCCGCGATCGGAAAGGCCGAGGTAGTTCAAGGTCGATCCATCGCTCACGAGGCTCCAGTGCAGCTCCGGCGCGAGCGGGTCGGCGGCGAACGGCGGCACACCGTCCGCTGCGAGCGCGGCCACCTCCGGCCAGCGCCCCTCCTTCGCGCGCACGGTCTCCGCTTCGGTGAGCCCTTCGCGCAGCTCGCGCGCGATGCGTTGCTCACCCGGCGCGAGCTCCGCGAGCCGAACTTGATACGGCGCGAGGTCCCCCGTCGACGACGCGCCGGGCCCTCCGCGTGCGGCGAGGAGCAGCCCGCCCATCGCGACGAGCGTGGCCGCACGAAGCGCGAATTGCCCCTCCCCGCGGCCGCTCGGGCCCACGACCACGACGGTGCGCTCGCTCACTTCACCAGCTCCGCGTACTTCGCCGGCAGGTCGACGGTCTTCACTTTGACCGTGCGCGCCAGCTCCAGCTCGCCCATGCCCGAGATGCGCGTGGACTGCGTGAACTCGAGCGAGCGCCAGCTGCCGCCCTCGACGAGGAACTCGCCGTGGCCATCGAGCGCGCCGCTGAAGGTCGCCGGGCGCGGGATGCCGGACTTGTCCTTGAAGTGGCCGGTGTCGTCCTCGTGGTTGGTGAAGGCGATGACCGCGACGTGCGTGCCGTCGGGCTGCGTGTCGATGGACTTGAGCGTGTACGTGTTGCGATGGCTCTTCTTGTCGCTCGCCCACGTGCCGCCTTCGATCCACACCGGCTCCACGCTGCTCGACCAGGTGTCGCCCACGCCCACGGGCTGCGCGGGCAGCTCCAGCGCCGTGCCGAAGAGCGAGCGCGACGAGGCGTCGAGCTCGGTGCCCAGGAAGCCGTTCTCGTTCATCGAGGTACGGCCGGTGACGGTGCCGATGAGCGACTGCAGCTTCTTCGGGTCCGCGCGCACGCCCGCGACGAGGCCCTCACCTTCAATCGCGGTGGGAATCACCGCGACCAGGAACTGATCCGTCTCCGGCCGCCGCGTCACCACCGCGAGCGACTCCGTCCGGGTTGGCAGCTTGAGCTCCGACTTCGGACCGCCGATGGCGCGCAGATCGAACATCCCCGAGCGTCGCTTGGGATCCGCGACGACCTCCACGTCGAGCGTGCGCGGCCCCTCGGGCGGCAGCCGCCAGCGCAGCTTCACGGTCTGGCGCGGCGGCGGCGCAGGCGGCTTCGGCGTCGGCGGCCGGAGCGGCACCGCAGGCGGCGGCGTGGGCGCGGGTGGCGCGTCGCAGGCCAGCAGCGCGCTCGACAAGGCAATGGCAAGGAGCCGTCGCATCTCGGGGCGAAAACCTAACACGCTCTCCGCCGACGACGGACGAGCGCGATCAGCCCAATCCCAACGAGCGCCGGGTCGAGCTCGCTCGTCGCGCTGCAGCCACAGCCGCTCGAGACGGGCGGGTCCGGCGGGCCGCAGCGGCCGCCGTCGAACAGGCAGCACTGCGGGCAATCCGGGTCGAGTTCGGGTTGCGCGCACGCGGAGGTGCAGAGGCCATCGGGCGCGCACGGGCAATCGGGATCGGGCGTGGTGCAGCCGAAGCCGCAGCGGCCGTCGGGGCCGCAGTCGGGCGAATCGCCGTGCGCTTGCATGAACGACTGGATGAAGCCGAGCTCCGCGTCCACGCGCGTGGAGATGTCGAGCACCTCGCACGCCGCGTCACCGCGCGAGTCGATGGAGACGATCGCCTGCTCGCCCGAAGGCGGCGTGAAGAACGCGGGCCCGCCCGAGTCGCCGCGGCACGCGAGCCCGCCGTCGGGACCCGCCAACAGCTCCGTCGACGTGGCCACGCGGTAGTCGGTCTTGGTCGCTTGCTGCTTGGGCCCGGCGGCGTTGTCGAGCGTGTCGAGCCGTCCGTAGCCCACGAGGCGCACCGGCTTGCCCCAGAGCCCGAGCCGATCGACCGGATAGCGATTGAGCGCGACGAACGGGCCCGCGCTCGGTTCTTTCAAGTGCGCCAACGCGAGATCGCGTTCCTCGGTGAGCGTGTCGTTGGTGTTGCCGTGGTAGTCGGGGTCGACCTGGAAGTCGTCGACCTCCACGCGGTGGCCGCCGTCGAACGCCTGGAACGCGTTCGGCGTGAACACCACGAAGAACGTGCCGCCCTCGGCGTTCTCGAAGCAGTGCGCCGAGGTGGCGAACGTCTGAGGGCCGATCGAAATGCCAGTACAAAAATTGTCCACACCGTTCGCGCCGAAGATCCACAACGCACCCACGGTCGGGTCTGCGTCGTCGTCGCCGCCGCCGATGATCGCCTGGCGCGACTCGCTCTCGTGGCGCGAATCGGGCGTACCGCAAGCGGCGAGCGCGAGCACGAACGCGACGAGCAGCCGGGCCATGCGCTGCTTCTAGCTGCGTTCAGTGCCTGCGTCGATCGAGCTCCGCGAGCACGTCTTCGGGATCTTCCGCGTCGTCGATGACCACCACGCCGTCCTCGCGCGTCACGGGCTCGGGCTTCGGCTCCGACTTCGGCTTGCGCGTCGCGACGGGATTGGCGCGAATGGGCGGCAGCGGCGCGGCCGACTCGACCGGCGCGTCGAAGACCTCGGCGCGCTCGAGCGGAGTCGACCAATCGGCCTTGGCGTCGAGCCACTCGCGGTAGCGCGCGAAGCTCCAGTTGCCGTCCTGACCGCCGCCCTCCATCGCCGTGGCGAGCTTGAAGAACTGGCCCTGGCGGATCACGGCGCGCGTCGCCGTGGTGCCAATGAGGATCTCGCACTCGGGCACGAGCAGCTTCTGCTCCGGCCGGAAGCGCAGCCGCTGGCAGACCACGCCGACGAGACAATCCGCGAGATGCGCGCTCACGCCCGCCTGCACCTCCGCGGGGAACGCGCCCACCAGCCGCTGCAGCGCTTCGGCGCAGCTCGAGGAGTGCATCGTGGTGAGCACCAGGTGCCCGGTCTCGGCAGCGTTGAGCGTGAGCCGCATCGTCTCGGGTTCGCGCATCTCGCCGACCATGAGCACGTCGGGATCTTCCCGAAGCGCGTCGAGCAGCGCTTGCGCCACCGACGGCGTATGCCGACCGACTTCGCGCTGGCGAATCAGCGACTGCCGCGGCGCGAGCACGTACTCCGTGGGGCTCTCGATGGTGACGATGTGCCGCGCCTCGGCGAGGTTGAGCTCCTGGATGAGCGCGGCGAGCGTCGTCGATTTTCCGGAGCCCGTCGGACCGCTCACGATCACCAGCCCGTGTCGCGCCTCGACGAGCTTGCGCAGGCTCGGGTGCAGGTTGAGCTTCTTGAGCGTGGCCTGAAACGGCGAGAGCAAGCGCACCACGAGCCCCACGCCGCGCAGCGTCTGCAGGATGTTGATGCGACAGCGCACGCCGGCCACGGTGCGCGCGAGATCCGCCGAGCGCTGCTCGTAGAACTTGGCCCAGCCCTCGACGCCCACCAACTCCCGCGCGGCCTCGAGCAGCAGGCCATTCGCGAGCGGCTCGCCCACCATCTTGAGCTCGCCGCGCACGCGCAGCGCGAGCGGCATTCCCGGCTCGAGGTGGAGATCCGAAGCGCCCGCATCGCGCGCCGCACTGACCCAGCGTTCCAGCGACATGCGCGGACGAACTTCAAGCTGCGTGCCACCCGGAACCGTGCGTGTCGACGTCGGATGCGTCGAGCGGGCGAGACAACTTGGCAAGCGCGCGGCGGGCGTGCGCCAGCTTGTCGCTACTCCATCGAGATGGAGAGGCCCGCCTGGATCTCGGTCACCGTGTCGCGTGTGGTGGTGAACACGGGACCGGCTTGTAGATAAAGGCCGCCAGACAGCTCGGGCGTGCGCCAGCCAAATCGATCGACGAACGCCACGGGCAGGTTCGCCTCCACCATCGCGCGCGGCCCGTGGCCGAACGGGTAGCTCCCGAAGATGGGATAGATCTCGTAGCCCGCGCTGGGCACGACGGTGAGCCACCACGCGGGCCGGAAGCTCACACGCAGGTCGAAGCCTTCCGAGCCGATGCCCAGGCCCACGTGGCCGCCGAGGCCCAGACGTCCGAACTGGTGTCCGAAGCCGAGCTCCACACCGCCGAGCCCCGAGGTGCCGTCGGGGGCGCGCGCGATGCCGCCGCCCAGGTGCACCGAGAGGTACCAGTTCTTGAACGTCGGCGCGGCGTAGCCGAAGTGCGGCGACGCGGGCTCCACCAGCTCGAGCGGCGGCAGCGCACCGGTCTTCTGTCCGAGCGCCTCGTCGAAGAGCAGCTGGTAGTGATGGCCCGAGTCGAGCTGCGCCTCGGGGATGACCACGGAGAAAGTTTGCGCATCGCCGGGCAAGAGCCGCTCGCGCGACGCCTCCACGGCCTCGTCGATGACCACGTAGGCCACGAGCGGAATGGCGACCAGCACCGCGGCCGTGCCCAGGTCGGGCGTGTCGGTGCGACCGGCCGGTACGTAGGGCAAGCCGCCGTCGACCCCGCTCGCGAGCGCGAGGCCGCCATCGACGACCGGCGCGCCCGCGTCGGGCGGCGCGGTGGGCACCACGCCGCCGTCCGGTGCGGGCACGAGCTGCACCATCTTCACCAGCTCGGGGTGGAACTGAACCTGCGCGTTGGAGTTGTTGGCGATGCGCACGCGCACGCCGTCACTGGGGCGCTTGTGCTCCACGTAGGCGTCGGCCTCGACGGCCTCGACCTGCACGGAAATCCCATTGCCCTGTGTGGCCAGCGGGCCCTCGGGGCGCAGCGCCTCGTAGGTGCGGCTGCACGCGCCGAGTGCGAGGGTCGCAACGAAGAGCGCGCCGAGCGCATGTCGCCGATGAAGCGTGATGGAGCACTCCTGCGAGCGGCGGCGACTATGCCACGGCGACCTTCATTCCATGGTGTCCGCCAGGCACGTGATGCAGAAGGCTGAACCCTCGCTCGTCCGGCCGCATATCCGGCAGCGGACCGTGCGCTTCCGAAGTGCCAACCGGAAGATTTTCATGTCGCCTGCGCCGCCGGGAACGGGCGATTCGGCGTGCTCGAGCAAGCGCTCCTGCTCGGCGAGCTCCGACGCGGTGGCGAAGTCCGGATCGAGCCAGCGCCGGAGCGTGTACGTCAGCGACATGCGCTCAACGTGTGTCGCGAGCGCGGATTGTCAACGCGCGCGGAAGCAGGTGCGCGCGTGGTCGTCGACGAGCCCGCAGGCCTGCATCAGCGCGTAACAGATGGTCGTCCCCACGAAGCCGAAGCCGCGCTTCTTGAGGGCCTTGCTCATCGCGTCCGACTCGGGCGTGGAGGCGGGCACCTCGCGGAACGACTTCGGTCGACGAACGATCGGCTTGCCGCCGACGAAGCTCCACAAGAACGAATCGAAGCTGCCGAGCTCGGCTTGCAGCTTCAAGAGCGCCCTGGCGTTGGCGATGGTCCACTCGATCTTGGCGCGGTTGCGCACGATGCCTTCGTCCTGCATCAGCGCGCGGATCTTCTTGGCGTCGAAGCGCGCGACCTTGGCCGGATCGAAATTGGCGAACGCGCGTCGATAGGCCTCGCGCTTGTGGAGGATGGTGCTCCACGAGAGGCCGGCCTGCGCGCCCTCGAGGATGAGGAACTCGAAGAGCTTCCGGTCGTCGTGGACGGGCCGGCCCCACTCCTCGTCGTGGTACGCGATCATCTGCGGATCGCTGCCTGCCCAGGCGCAGCGCGACTTCTCGGCCATGGTCCACCTCCGGCCGAGGTTCTAGCCAAACGTCAGAAGGCGCGCAGACCAAACGCGAGCGTGAGCTCGAACGAGTTGCCGTAGGTGACCACGTCGCGGTCGATCTCCTGCGCGCTCTTGTTCGCCAACGGCTGCGCGAACGAGGTGACACCGGCGGCGTCTTGAACGGCCATGGTCGAGCTCGAGGAGATGGCGTGCACGCCGCCGATGGCCGCCACGATCACCATGCGCTCCGCGATGAGCCAGCGCCACCCGAGCTGCACGTCCACGATCTGCATGTGCGTGTGCATCGCCGCGGCGGCCTGCGGAGGCACCACGTCGGGGAAGGTGACGCCGGTGACCTGGCTCACCTGGGCCGCGGTCAGGCTCGCGTTCACCACGCCTACGCCGTATCCGCCTTGGAAAAAGAAGCCCGAGCCCGGGAAAGGCCGCCAGCCGAGGTGCGCGCGCCAGAGCACCGAGTCCTTGAGCGCCTCGCGCAGGAGGGTGCCGGTGTTCGAGTCGTACAACCCGCCGGCCTCGAGCGCGCCATTGGCGGCGTCGACGTAGGCGCCGGGCAGCACGCCCACCTCGCCCGAGAGCAAGATTCTTCCAGGCGTCTCCACGCCGAGGCCGCCGCTCACGTCGAGGGGGAAGTTGGTGCCGGCCTGGACTTGCAGGTGGAACGCGGAGTCATCTGCCCAGGCGGGCGCACCCAGAAGGCACACCAACGCCGCTGCCAGCCACCTGCCCCGCATCCCCCGCCCCCGCGCCGCCCCCGAAAAGGTGGCGACGAAAGGGCCCCCCTGCAAGAAACCGCCAAGTCACAGGGACCTGGCCGGGTTTCACGTGAGCCGACCTTGCGATACGACTAGAATCCTGACCCCGAAGGTCGCCGTCTGGAGGCGCATCTGAGCGCGCGTCGCATCATTGGCATCGTGGTGGCACTGGCCGCGTTGGGTGCCGGCGTGCTCGTGCCCCAGCGAACGCGGCAGGCCGCCGAAGCCGACCTCCGCGCGAAGGAAGCCGCGCAAGCCCAAGCCGAGGCCGCCGACGCCGCCGAGCAGCTCAGCCAGCAGGTGAGCGCGCTGGAGACGAGCGCCAAGGGCATGGCGAGCAGCATCCCCTTCAAGGCCGCGCTGACCACCCACAACCTGGCCACCGTGCGCGGGCAGATCGAAGAGGAGTCCACCTTCGACGAGCTGCGGCCGCTCTTCCCCATCCTCGGCGTGGTCACCGGCGAAGACGACACCTACGTGCGCGGCGCCGGGCTGGGCTCGCTGAACGTTGGAACGCTGCTCCAGCGCGGCCAGGTTGGCCCTGCGAGCGGCGTGGTCTTCTTCAAGGGCGCGCCCTACGCGGCCGCGGTGGCCCCGGTGCAGGTGCCGCCGGCCCAGGAGCATCCGCGGCCGTCGGTCGCGGTGGCGCTGCTGGCCAAGCCGCTCGAGACCGCGTCGCTCGCGTCGCTCAATCGCCGCGCGGGCACGGCGCTGGTGCTCTCCGACGGCGCCCACCCGCTGCTCGCCGCCGGCCCTGCCGAAGCCGTCGAGACGCTGCACAAGCAGGTGGGCCGCGAGACCGAGCCGTCCGCCGTGGATCCCGCGCTGCGCTGGAGCGCCGGCGCCAAGCCGGTGGCGCCAGGCATCTGGCTCTGGGTGCTCATGGACGAGAGCGACGTCGCCAACGAGGCGCTCGCCACGGTGCACGCCACGGAGCTCGGCGTGTGGATCGGCGCGGGCGTCCTGGCGCTGGCGGGGCTCGCGTTCGGCTTCCTGGGCGGACGCAAGCCGGTGCCCGGTCCGACGACGGCGGACGAGCTGAACCGGACGGCCGTCTCCCAGCCGCGCGTCTTCATCCCCGCTGGCCTGGGCACCGACGACACCGCGCCGGGCGGCCAGCACGGCAACGCCACCCAGCCCGGCTGGGAGTCGACGCTCCCGCCGCAGAAGCCCATCGCCCTCACCCAGCCCACCGGACCCAACGAGTTCGGCCGCTACCGGCTGGTGTCGCTGCTCGGCTCGGGCGGCATGGGCGACGTGTACATGGCGGTGGCCTTCGGCGCCGAGGGCTTCCGTCGCAACTTCGTGGTGAAGCGGCTGCGCCCCGAGCTCGCGCGCGATCCCATCGTGGTCACGCACTTCGTGGACGAAGCGAGGCTCAGCTCGAGCCTGGTGCACTCCAACATCATCCCCGTCTTCGACTTCGGAAAGGTCGGCGACGAGTACTTCATGGCCCAGGAGTACATCAACGGCCGCGACCTGGAGCGCATCACCTCGCGGAGCATGGAGCTCGAGGGCAAGCCGCTCCCGCTCAACCTCGTCTTCTACGCGGTCCATCAAGTCTTGCAGGCGCTGGCCTACGCGCACGCCAAGTCCGGCGACGACGGCACCCCGCTGAACCTCGTTCACCGCGACGTCTCGCCGCAGAACGTGATGGTGTCCTCGCGCGGCGAGGTGAAGCTCTTCGACTTCGGCATCGTGAAGAGCGCGGCGCGCCAGACCAAGACCGAGGCCGGCGTGGTGAAGGGCAACGTGAGCTTCATGTCGCCGGAGCAGGCGCGCGGCCTGGAGATCGATCAGCGCGCCGACCTCTTCTCGCTGGGGCTGGTGATGTACCGTTGCCTCACCGGCGAGATGCTCTACCGCGACGAGACCTCGTACCAGATGCTGGTGCACGCAGCGACCGGCCCAGGCGTGGCCGATCTCTCGCGCATCGCCCAGCTGCCGCAGCCGGCGCCGGCCATCCTCTCGCGCGCGCTGGCGGTGGATCCGACGCAGCGGTTTGCGAACGCGCAGGAATTCGCCGCCGCACTGCCGCCCACCAGCCAGGCCGACGCGGCGGAGCTGGGCGCCGTGGTGGAGCGCCTCTTCGGGTCGGACCTCGAGGGCGAGCGGGCCAAGCTCGCGGGCGCGGGGGCGGCCAGCAATTCGGATCCGCGCCTCCGGGGGACCGCGACGTGAGAGCCGTCTGGATGGGTGTGGCGCTGGTGCTGGCGTTCGCCGCCTGCGCGCCGGACAACGGCGACGGCGACCACGCCGAGGTCTGGGCCTTCGGCGCCATTCGAGACAACGCGCGCACCGGCGACGACACCGCAGGAATCAACTCGGCGCTGCTGGTGGACTTCCGCGGGCAGCCCATCCGCTTCCGCTCGCCGCCGTTCTCGGACGCCGTGGTGCTCCAGGATGCGAATGTCGACGGCGCCGCGGTGATTCCCGCGTTCGCCGAGGGCGCGCCCGCGGCGTACCTGGCCACCGACATCTGGTACGAGCGCTCGCCGGTCTGGGTGCAGCCGGTCTACATCCCGGTCACGGCGTGGGACCCTCAGAAGCCCTTCAAGAACAAGCTCGCGGGCTCGAAGCTGGTCTTCGGCGTGGGGCCGGACAGCTCGTTCTACAGCCCCTACTGGCGCTTCGAGTTCGTGGAGGTTCCTGCGAACGCCGACCCGAACACGCTCACCAGCGTGCGCGCCCTGCTCGACCTCAACTCGCCGGTTCACGACGGCGCGCTGTGGATCTACTCGCTGGTGCCCACCGACGTGGCCGTGAGCGCGCCCGCGGGCGGGACGCCGGTGCGCCCGCTGAACGGCGACGCGATCATGCCCGTGAAGGTGTCGACGGGTTGGGTCGAAGGCCAGCTGGTGGGCGTGTTCGACTACGGGCTCGACACCTTCGGCGTCCACGACGACGACCAGGTCGACGAGACGCCGCTCTTCGATTTCGCGGTGGCGCTGCCGGATGCAGGCATGGCGTCGCTGGGGCTGCCCAAAGTCGGTGGCGTCTCGTCGCTGTACTCGGGTCAGGGGCCCGTGCTGCAAGGCGGCGCGCCCACCTTCGGGAGCTTGTGGCGCAACTACCTGGTCGCGCTGCCGTCGACGGCCGCCGTCTTCGTTCCGCCCGCCTTCCCCGCCCTGCGCACGCAGATTGAGGGGCAGGGGCTCATCCAGGTGCCCGACGTCGGCGCGGTCACCGGCGCCGACCCGCGCGCGAAGGACTACGCGCTCCGCGTGGCGCTCAACGCGAGCTGCTTCGCCGACGACGCCGGCTTCCCCGACGGCTGCACCTGGCTCGACTCGCAGGCCGCGGTGGAAGCGGCGATTCCCCCAGCCTCGATCGT
Organism: Deltaproteobacteria bacterium; assembly: GCA_018266075.1. Classification (GTDB taxonomy): domain Bacteria; phylum Myxococcota; class Myxococcia; order Myxococcales; family SZAS-1; genus SZAS-1. The sequence continues at coordinate 110,242 of JAFEBB010000001.1, forward strand.
GAAGACCGAGGTCACCCTCACCTGCCCGTTCCTCGAGTTCGGCGGAAGCCCGGTGCCATGACCACACGCGGAGGGGACATCACCAGGCTCGGTGTGCTCGCAGCGGCGCTGTTGGCGATCGCACCTTCGCGCGCGCGCGCCCAGGCGGCAGCGGTCGATGCGGGTGCTGCTGCGGCCGCGGTCGATGGAGGCGAAGAGGCCGAAGAAGCGGACGGCGCCGAGTCGGAGGATTCCGATGCCAACGCGGCCGCGACGTCGGGCTACACGCCGCCTTCGACGTCGGAGAGCCCGCTCACCGTCACCGGCTACGTGGACCTGGGCTTCGCGCACGCCACGGGCAACGGCTCGAGCTTCCCGCCCAACGACACGCGCCTGCCCGCCGACTACGGCGAGGACCCGTTCGCGCCCGCGGTGAACTCGCGCGGCGACGTGGCCTCGACGGATTCGAACGGCCACTTCGTGAACCACTTCCTGCCGTACTCGATGAACATCGGGAACCGGCCCTCGTTCCTCATCAACACGGTGAGCGCGGACGTGCGCTTCGCGCCGAGCACCGTGCCCGTGCTCCTCTTCACGCGCGTGCAGGCGCTGCCGCGCTTCTTCGACGCCACGGGCGATGTGACCCAGGTGGTGGTCGAACAGGCCTTCGCGCGCCTGACGCCGATCCCGAACCAGGAGCTCGCGATCACCGCGGGCAAGTTCGATCCCGTCTTTGGCATCGAGTACCTGGAGAACGAGGCCAACCTGCGCACGGGCATCGTTCCCTCGCTCATCGCGCGCTACACCACGGGCCAGCAGCTCGGCGTGAAGGCGTTCTACCGCTACGAGTTCGCGCCCATCTGGAGCGCGCTCAGCCTCAACGTCGCGTGCACCAACGGCTCGAGCGAAGTGCCCGCGCTGCAGACCAACACCATCAGCCTCACCGGCTCGCCCGACTTCAGCGCGCGCCTGGGCTACGAGCTGAACCTGCCTTCACTGCAAGTGAAGCTCGGCGCGAGCGGCCTGCTCGGCCCGCGCAACGACCAGCTCAGCGCCAGCGTGCAGCAGCGCGCCATCGGCTTCGACGCGCGGCTCTTCGTGGCCGGGCTCACGCTCGCGGCCGAAGGCATCGACCTGCACCAGGACGCGGGCACCGGCGACGTGAAGCTCACCGGCACCGGCGAGGGCGTCTTCGCCACCGAGTTCTACGTGCGCGGCTGGTACGTGTTCGCGGGATACGCGCTGCCGTTCCAGGCGGGGCCGCTGCACAAGGTCACGCTCTACGGCCGATACGATCGCCGCCACGCCAACTTCGACGGCTTCGCCGACGTGCTCGAGGACCGCTACACCGCCGGCTTCCGCGTGGACCTGTGGGACTCGCTGGCGATCAAGGGCGAGCTCGTCTTCAACCAGGAGCTGCGCGGCGCGCCGAACGTGGACAACAACGTGCAGACCTCCTCGCTGGTGTACACATGGTGACCGCCATGACCGCCCACGCCCTCGCGCTCGCGGCGCTGCTCGCGGCCAAGCCAGCTCCGGCGCCTGCCTCCCAGGCCAAGCCCACCTGGCTTGGCGACGAGCTGCCGCTGCCGCTCGCGGTGCGCACGCCGGACGACCTCGCGTTCAAGGCGCTCACCGAGCGGCAGTACCTCGTCTTCAACCTGCTCGCCGAGGGCAAGCTCGCCTGGGACAGCGGCGACTACCCGAAGGCCGCCGCGCGCTGGGAGGCGCTCCTGCGGCTGCCGGATCTCTCGCCGAAGATCGCCGAGGGCGTGCGGCCGTTCGCGATCGAAGCGCGAAAGCGCGCCGGCGGTGCGCCCGCGTCGACGGTGTCCACGGCCACCGCAAGCGAGCCGGTGACGCCGCCCGTGGAGAAGCCTGAGCGCACCGGTCCGACCACCGTCACGCTTCGTGGCACGGTGACCGGCGGCGGCGCGTACGGCCCGGGCGGCGCGGTGATCTGGCTGGAGCGGCGCGATGGCAACACGCCGCACCCGAAGCCGGCGAAGAACAAGGTCATCGTGCAGCGCAACAAGACCTTCATGCCGCGCGTGCTGGCCGTGCCCGTGGGCACGACCGTCGACTTCCGCAACGACGACGACCTGTACCACGACGTGTTTTCGCTCTCGAAGCCGAACAGCTTCGACCTCGGCCTCTACAAGAGCGGCACCTCGCGCTCGCAGAAGTTCGACACCGCCGGGCCGGTGCAGCTGCTCTGCAACATCCACGCGTCGATGCAGGGCTGGGTCTACGTGGTGAAGAGCCCCTGGTACGCGCAGGCCGACGGCAACGGCAGCTACAGCATCCGCGGCGTGCCGCCCGGCGAGTACGTGCTGCATGCGTGGAGCGAGGCCGCGGCCAAGGTGACAGAGCAGAACGTGCGCGTGGGCGAGCTGGGCGCGTCGGCGAACATCGAGGTCGGTGGGGACGCGAACAAGTCCGCGTTCGTGCCCGACAAGTACGGCAAGGCGCGCCAGGTGCAGCTGGGCTACTGACATGGGACGCCGCGTCGTCGTGTGGCGCGTCACCGAGCGCTGCAACTTGGCGTGCGGCTTCTGCGCGTTCGATCGCACCCTGCCCTTCGCGCGGCGCGAGGTGGCGCTCGATGACGTCGTTCGCTTCGTGGATTTGCTCGGTGAGCTGCGCTCACGCGACGGCCGAGAGGTGCTCATCTCGTGGCTCGGCGGTGAGCCGTTCCTCTGGCCGCACCTCGAGCTCGCGACGATTCGCGCCCGCAACGCCGGACTTCAGACGAGCCTCACCACCAACGGGCTCGCGCTCGCGTCGCCGCGCTGGCTGGAATTCGCGCGCACGCAGCTCGATGAGCTGACGATCAGCGTCGATGGCACGGCCGACCTGCATGACGCGCTTCGCGGACAACCTGGGCATCACGAGCGGCTGCTCGAGGCGACGCGCGCGCTGCGCGGCGGCCGTGCGGCGATCAAGGTCAACACAGTCTTGATGGCGGACAACATTGAGGCGTTCGAAGAGATGGCACTCGAGCTCGCGGATGCGGGCGTGGGCGCGCTCACCTTCAACGCGCTCGGCGGCCGCGACCGACCCGAGTTTCACGCGCAGCACAAGCTCTCGCTCGAGCAGATCGACGCGTTCGCCGAGGCGTTGCCACGCGTGCGGGCGCGCGCGGCCGAGCGCGGGATGGCGATCCTCGGCGGGAGCGCGTACCTGGCGCGGCTGCGGGCCAGCGCGCTCGGAGAAAAGCTCGCTGTCGATGACTGTGGGCCGGGTGAACATTTTTGTTTCATCGACGCGGAAGGGTTCGTCGCGCCCTGCAGCTTCAGCACGGACGGCGTGGGCGTTCCGCTCGACACGCTCCGATCCGTCGATGACCTGCTCGTGCTGCCGAAGACCTTCGCGCGCCGTCGCGATCAGGCGCGACTCGCCGTGTGCCGCGACTGCCCGAGCACGCAGGTGTTCTCCAAGTTCACGCGCGAGGTCCCCGCGTGAGCGCAACCTTCGCCCAGGAGCAGAAGACGCTCGGCGTGGGCGTGCGCATCCAGCACCGGACCACGAAACATTTACGTTACGTGCCGCGCATCGACGAGCACGCGCACGCGCTGGCCGTCGGCTTTCGCGAGCCCGGCCATCTCGCGGCGACGCGACTCGAGCGCCTGCGCGAGCGGCTCTGGCGCGCGCCGCTGCAGCTCGAGCTCATTCGTCGGCACGGCTCGTCCCCGGAGGCGCTGCGGTCGCCGGACGACCTCGCGCATATGCCGCTGCTCGATCGCGAGACGCTCGGCGCGCGGTGGCAAGAGTCTTTCGCGCTCGGACTCGATGCACAGACGGAAGCCGAGCTGGTGGTCGCGACCAGCTCGGGCAGCACCGGCAAAGCGCTGCTCGCGGTCCGCGACGGCTACGACCAGCTGCACATGTGGGCCGCGATTCGATTTTGGATTGGGCAGCTCGGCGTGCAGCTTCCCGCGCGGCCGCGGCTGGCGCTGCTCGACGCGCTGCCGGGCGGACTCGAGTACTCCACGCGGCTGCCCCACTTCGAGCGCGGCGCGCTGCACCGGATCTCGACCGCGCGGCCCGAGCCGAAGACGCGAGTGGAGAGGGTGCAGCCGGCGATCCTCTCGTCGGATCCGGCGGGGCTTCACTGGCTCGCGTCGAACACGCCGAACATCGCGCCGAAGTTGATCATGAGCTCGGCGCAGCACCTTCCCCACTCGCAGCGACACGAGCTCCAGCGATGGAACGCGCCGCTGGTGAACGTGTATGCCATCACCGAGTGCGGGCCGATCGCCTGGGAGTGTGTGCAGCGCAGCGGCGTGTTTCATCCCCTGCAGCCCGACGTGATCGTCGAATCGATTGCGGGAGAGCTGGTGGTCACGCGACTGCGCGACAGCGTGGTGCCGCTCTTGCGCTACCGCACCGGCGACGCGGGCGCGGTCTTCGACGACGTGTGCGCGTGCGGCTTCCGTGGCCGCAGCATCCGCGACTTCCTCGGCCGGCGTGCGTGCCACTTCGTGCGGCCCGGCGGCGCGAAGTGCGACGCGTGGAACCTGATCTGGCTCTTCAAGGATCTGCCTTGGGTCGGCTTTCGCATGACGCAGATCAAGCCCGAGCAGTTCCTCGTCGAGCTCGATGGCCCTGCGCCCATGGGCGACGCGCTCCTCGCCGAGAGGCTCGCGCTCGCGCTGCAACGTCTGGGCTGGGCGAAGCCCGACATCGAGATTTCCCACGTGCCGCAGCTCGCGAACGGGCTCAAGCCGGAGCCGTTCGTTTGTCGCGTTGGGAGCTGAACTGCCGTTAGGATGACTGCGTCGAACCGGGGGACGGGTGATGCCGCGGTTGCTCACGCACTACACGGTCCGAATTCTGCGCGGCGAGCCGGTGGACGTCGACTGCCCCGTGCTCATCTGGAGCAGCGCGCCCGCCGAGACCTCGCGGGTGCTCCTCGCCACCGCGCCGCACCAGTCGGCCCAGCGCCCGCGCGCGGGCGAGCCCGTGGTCTTCGAGCTTCGCAAGGGCGCCGACGCGCGCAACGCCTTCGCCATGGGCGTCACCGTGGGCCGCACCGACAGCAACGACGTGTGGCTCGACGACGAGAGCGTCTCGCGCTTCCACGCCTACTTTCAGAGCGTCACGCAGAGGGGCACGACGGTGTGGCAGGTCGTCGATGCCGAGAGCATGAACGGCACGTTCCTCAACACGTTCAAGCTCCCCGCGAACAAGGCCGAGTCCCTGCGCGACGGCGACGCGCTCCGCTTCGGTGACGTCGAGGTGCGCTTCTTGTTGCCCGAGGGCTTCCGCAAGCACCTCGAGACCCCCAAGAAGGCCTGACCTCTGATTAACCGAAGCGTTAACGACTAGAACCCGAGCGTGCCGTTCTCGCGCGCGAACGCGATCTGCTGCGCCAGGAAGTCGCGCCGGTACACGATCTTCACGCCCGTCGGCTTCTTGGGGCTGCCCTCGAGCTCCAGGTCGCCGTACACGCCGGCTGCATACGTCGGCAGGCCGAGCGCCTTGTAGCGGGCCACCACCTCGTCGCGCAGCTTGGGGTCGAACTTGAGGCCCTTCTCGGTGACCAGCTTCTTGATGGCCTCGTAGTCGCCGGTGCCCTTGATGCGCATGAGCTCCGCGAGCAGCGAGCCCACCGCGTCGTGCGCCTTCTTCCAATCCTTCACGACGGCCACGTGCTTGCCGTTCTTCACCTCGAGGTCGACGCCGCCGCGCTCGTGCACCCAGTTCCAGATGAGCAGGCGATCGCGGTCGTGATCCTCTTCGGCCTGGTCGCCCTTCGGATAGTGGTTCATCACGCCGAACGGAAGCCGCGCGAGCTGCTGGTACATCTCCTGCGCCACCTCCTGGCTGTCGGCGACGCCCATCTCCGCGAGCTTGGGATCGCTCACGTTCCAGTACGCCACGAGATCCGCGCGCGCCTCCTCGAGGCCCGAGTAGTACTCGCGCAGCGTCTCGCGCGGCTCCTTGGGGTTGGTGCTCTTGCCTGAGCCGTGGCCGATGATCTCGTGCATCGCGGTGTGCATCAGGTCCGCGCTCGAGCCCACCTTCTGGTAGCGCGCGAGATCATCCGGCGCGAACTCGCGCACCACCGCGAGGCCGCGCGTCTGGTTGAACGCATCCGTGGCGTTGCTCATGAGGAAGTTCTTGGTGCCGTACTGGCGGTGGATGTCCTCCTCGTTGGGCAGGTTGTCGCCGATGATCGACACCTGGAAGTCGCCGGTCTCGAGCAACACCTCCACGGCCTTGCCCACCGGCGGCTTCACATCCAGCTTCTTGAACTCGTTGGCCCAGGGCGCCTTCTTCTCGAAGTAGAGCGCGTTCGCGGCGAGCTTCTGCATCAACGGGTTCAGCTTCTGATCGGTGATCGACACGAGCGCCTCGCTCGCGCCCTTGGCTGCGCGCGTGTCGCGGTAGGTCTCGATGAAGCCGTTCACGAAGTCGACGGGTTCGTCGTCCTGAACCCAAGCCACGTCGAAGTCGTGCCAGTCCTGGGCCTCGCCGGTCTGGAAGAACTTGATGAGCGCCTTGAGCGCGGCCTGCTGCTTGAGGGGCGCGTGCGGAATGGCGGCCTGCAGCTCGGCGATGGCCACGCCCAGCTCGCGCGAATAGAGGCCGGGCTTCACCGAGCCGTCGGGCGTGCCCGCGCGGTACACCTGCTCGGTGAGCTTGCCGTTCTCCTTCACCACGCGCGAGTTGAGCGGGTACTTGTCCTGGAAGCCCTTCAGATCCGCGAGCACCACGCCCGGTCCATAGAACGTGTTCGACGAGCCGGTGATGATGTCCTTGCCTGCGGGCGGGTTCTTCTCGGTGATGCTCGGCTCGAAGGTGGGATCGAACATCGCGGCCTTGAGCGAGTCGAGCAGCGCGGTGAGCTTGGCTGGCTCGGGCAGCTTGGCGCCGGCCTTCTGCGCGGCGAGCGCGGCGGCCTTGAACTCGTCGAAGCCGATGGTCGGAATGAACTTCTGGTTCGTGGTCTCGTTGTGGTTGCCGCGGCCTGCGAAGAAGAGCTTGGCGTACTTGACGATCGCGTCGCGGCTCGCGGCCGGCAGGCGCTTCGGATCCTCCACCATCGCGCCGATGAGCCGCTTCTCGTCGAGGCCGCGCGCGTTGAGCTGATCGTAGAAGACCGGGTCCACGGCAATCGCCGCGCGCGCGAGGTGGTAGGCCACGAGCTTCTGATCGAGCGTGAGCGCGTCGAAGCTGGGCGAGCGGATGTCGTAGTAGCCCATGTCGTCCACCTTCTCGACGAGCGGCGAAGGCTCGACGGTGGTGGCGCAGAGCTGCGTGGCGAGGAGGAGCGAGAGGGCGTGCATGCGGATTCCCGTGCGGGGCCGTGGTTCTAGAACGGCGCGCCCGCGCGTGAAAGAGGACACCGCAGCGCGCCAGACGTTCGCAGTATCGTGGCCGGGCAACCGAGTGAGCGCGTGATGCCACGAATCTCCATCGCCGATTGGACCGCGACGGGCCGGACGTTCGACTACCGCGGCCATGCCATCTTCACGCGCACGGCCGGCTCGCGCGACGCGGAGCCGCTCGTGCTCATCCACGGCTTCCCGACGGCCTCGTGGGATTGGGAAGCACTGTGGCCCGAGCTGGAGAAGCGCTACCGGCTGCTGACGCTGGACATGATTGGCTTCGGGCTCTCGGCGAAGCCGCGCGACTACGACTACTCGCTGCGCGATCAGGCCGAGCTCTTCGAGCGCTTCCTCGTGAACGAGGGCGTGCGCGCGTACCACGTGCTCGCGCACGACTACGGCGACACCGTGGCGCAGGAGCTGCTCGCGCGCCAGGGCGAGCCCGGCGAGCGACCGGAGTTGAAGAGCGTGGTGTTCTTGAATGGCGGGCTCTTTCCGGAGATGCACCGACCGGTGCTGATGCAGAAGCTGCTCGTCTCGCCGCTGGGGCCGCTGCTGGCGCGGCTCTCGAATCGCAGGACGCTCGCGGCGAACATGCGGAAGATCTTCGGCCCCGACACGCAGCCTGACGACGCGCTCATCGACGCGTTCTGGTCGCTGCTCTCGCGCAACGAAGGCACAGCCGTGATGCCGAAGCTGCTGGGATACATGGCCGAGCGACGCGTGCATCGCGAGCGCTGGGTGGGCGCGCTGCAGCACGCGAAGGTGCCGCTCGCGGTCATCGATGGCGCCACAGATCCGATCTCGGGGGCGCACATGGTCGAGCGCTATCGAGAGCTCGTGCCCAATCCACGCGTGACGCTGCTCGAGCGAATTGGGCACTACCCGCAGGTGGAGGCGCCGGAGGCGGTGCTGAAGGCGTATCTCGCGTTTCGAGGCTCGAAGGCTCAGTAGTGCTTCACTGGCTTGTAGTACTCGTCGATTGTCCAGGCGATCAGCGCGAGAAGCCCGACGACCGCGACCACGCCGAGCCACAATGCGAGCCGTGCGTAGCCCTCGCCCGACTTCGGCGACTCACCGCGCTTGATGCGCGAGAGCTCGTGCCTTCCCAGCATCCCGCCAATCAGTCCCGGGACGAGTCCGAAGGGCATCAGCAAGGCGACGATCAGCGCCGTCATTGCCTCGCGTGAGGGCGGCTGGTTCTCGTTTCGATTCAAACAGGACGCGCAGGTCGTCGCGCCGTCGGAGATGCGCTCGCATACCTCGCACATGAACGCGCCGCACCGCGCGCACACCGAGCGCGCGTCAACCAACGCGTGAACGGCGCACTTTCGAATCGCAGTGCTGTCGGTGGGCTCGGTAGACATGTACGTTTCGCAGCATGAAGCATTGCGCAAATCCCGACTGTCCGTATCGCCAGCGGCACGGCAGCGCGGCCGAGTTCCAGGACACGCTCGCGACGTGCACGGACTGCGGCACCGCGCTTGTCGACGGCAGCGCGCCTGCTCCCGTGAAAGTCGCGACGCCCTCGGGTCCGGCGCCGTGGGCGCGGCTCGGCGTGTCGATTGGTTTTGGCGTGCTCTTCATCGCCGCCATGTTCGTACCGCTGCCGGGCACCGAAGCGCTTCGGCATGAACTTCGGAGTCAGAGGGGGCTGCTCGGGCTCTTCAACATCAGCTTTCTCCCGCTGCTGAGCATCGCGGCGCTCGGGCTGACGCCCATCATTTCGGCGTACTTGATGGTGGAGATTGCGGCGGTGGTCGTACCGGGTTGGCGACATCTGCGGCTGAGCGGCGAACCCGGTCGCGCCAAGCTGCGGACCTTCGCGAACGGGCTCACCGGCCTGCTCTCTGTGATCCAGGCCGCGGGCATCGCGCGCTACCTGCAAAGCCAAGAGATGGAGACCGTGGGCCGGCACTCCCTGGGTTTTGGAATGCCCTGGCTCGTGTTGGTGGTCTTGCTGCTGACGACGCTCGGCATCGGCTTGAGCATCATGGCCATCAACCGCTGGGGACTGGGCGACGGGTTCTCCGTGCTCTTCTTCGCGTCCTTCGCGCGCTCCCTGCTCGAATTCAATCCGTTCATCGACCCCGAAGGGTTCGTCATCGAGTTCATCATCATCGGCATGGCGGTGGGCGCGGTGATCTGGGCCACCGTGCGCGCGCTCCAGCGTCGGTGGCCTTTCGCGATTGCGGTCGAGCCGTTTTCCCTCGAGCTCCCGCCGAGCGGGCTCGTGCCCATCACGTTTGCCGCGTCCCTCATCACCTTCTTCTCGTCGATCACCCAGTCGCTGACCGACGGCCGACTCAATCTCCGAGGTGCCCTGGGAGGCGGCTACGTGATTCTCCTGATGATCCTCGTCGCCAGCCTGGGCGTGGCGCTCACCCTGCTCTTCAACCAGCCGCGGCGCGTGGCGGAGGTTTGGTTCGGGAAGAACCCCAGCGAGGCGTCGGTGAGCGTCGTGCGACGACAGCTCGCGCCCGCCGCCATTCGCGGGACGGCGTTCCTGCTCGTGCTGGTGCTCTTGCGCGAGGGCATGGCGCAGGCGTTCCGGCTGTCGATCACGGACTTTGCGCTCTTCGTCGCGCTGGCTGCGATTGCGCTCGATCTCTCGGGCGAGTGGCGCTTCCGTCGCAGTCATCCGGAGCTCGTCGACGTTTGGCCCATGCACCGCGTGTACGCCGCGCAGCCCGTGCTCGCGGCGTTGAAGGCCGCAGGCATCCCTGCGTTCGTGCGCGGCTTGCATTACCGGACGCTGCTGCAGTTTGGCGGCTCCTACGTGCCGATGACGGTGCTCGTCCCGCCCACGCACGTCGAGGCCGCGAAGCCCCTCGTGGGGCAACGACTCATGCCGTAGTTGCTGCCCGCGTGCTTCGAGCTTCAAATGAACGCCATGCTCACTCTCACGCTCGTGGCCGCGCTGAGCCTCAACGCCGCACACGCCAAGAAGCCCAAGGCCTGCGCCAAGGATCTGAAGTGCTTCATCGAGGCCTCGCGCACCTGCGCGCCTGCGAAGGTGGAGCACGCGCTCGACATCGACCTCGCCGGGATGAAGAACACCATCGACCGCACCTACGAGATCACCGCGGACAGCGGCGCCAAGTGCACGCTCGAAGTGAAGACGCTGAGCATGAAGTTCGACGCCTCGCCCGAGGCGATCCGCAACATCAAGAAGGCCTCGCCCGGCACCAGCGACGCCGACATCCGCAAAGAGATCGACAAGCAGAACGCGCAGCAGGCCAAGGCGCTGCCGAAACCGATGACCTGCCACTTCGCGCCGGGCTTCCTGGCCAACATCATGGCCAAGCTCCGGGACGGCAGCTTCGACTCGGCCGACTGGGACGTCGGCTGCCCCAAGTCCGAGTAGTCGCTACGGCGTGATCGGAATCTGTGACGTGAGCGGCTGCTGGCCGTTCAGCATCTGCGTGGCCGCGCCCGCGAGTCGCAGGTACCAATCGCTCGGGAGCTGCAGCCCGTCGGCGTCGAGCGCGAGATACGTTCCTTGCTGCGGCAGCTGCGACGCGTCGGGCGCCACCTTGAACATCGCGGTGCCCTCGTCGCACTCGTCGAACATCGCGCCGAAGATCATCGTCGAGCCCGCGGACACCGCGTCGTACGCCTGGCGCCAATAGAACTGGCCACCGTTTCGCGGGATCTGGTTGAGCGGACCGCTGTTGAGGTTGTGCCAGGAGAAGCCCGGCCAGATGGTGGGCATGTACTCGCGGCCGTTGTTCGCGGCCTCCTGCGCATCGGGGATGAGCCGGTTGGTCTGGTAGGAGTCGACGCCGTTGTTGTCGACGTAGTCGCCCACGGTCCATGGCGTGATCACGTCGAACGAGCGGTACACCGCGCCCCAGGCCGGATCGCTCTGCGAGTCGCCATTCAAGAAGCGCCACTCGTGCGGCACGCCGCCGACGAGCGTGACCTGGTACGCCGCGTTCGAATTGGTTTGAAACCAATTGATGACATTCGTCGCGTTCGCCGGCGTGCCCGGCCGATCGACGAAGCCGAAGCCCCACACGGTGAGCACCGGCTTGCCGTGGTGGTGCAGGTACTGCGGGCTGTCGGTCACGTGCAGCGTGTCCACGAGGTACGCCCAGTCGTTCTCGAGCGTGGCCTCGATCGTCGTCGGGTCTGCGCCGGAGATGTCGTACTCGATGGCCCACACGCGCCCGTGCGCCTCGGCCGCGGCGCGCACGTTGGCGATGACCTGGTCGCGCGCGGCCTTGTAGTTCGGATCGCCGAGCTCGGAGATGAAGCGCTGCAGGAACACGCCGTCGATGCCCGCCTGTTCCATCCACGCGAAGTGCCGATCGACGGTGGCCGGCACCTGCGCGGAGTACGCCTGCGCGGGCGAGCCGTCGGGCAAGGTCATGAGGGTGTCGAAGCGCTCGGTCGGGCCAAGCTCGGTCATGTCCGGCCAGAGATCGGTCGTCGCGTGCGACGCGTCGGCCACGTTGCCGCGGAACCAGTGGCTCCACGCGTTCACCTGAGAGCCGTCGCCGGGCGCGATGAACCAGCCCTGGTAGCCGAGCACCATCTTGCCGGTGAGCGTGCTGGCGTCCACGGCCGGCGCGCACTGCACCTGCACCTGCTGCGACGCGATGTCGCCGAACCAGTGCACCAGCTCATGCACCATCTGCCAGTCGGTGGTCTGCGTGCCGGGCGTGGCCGGCGCGACGAGCGTGAAGTTGAAGGTGTAGCTCTGCCCGGGCGCGACGGTCGTGCCCGGCGCCATGTAGACCCGCGTGCCCTGCGTGTAGAACGGATCCGAGTCGCCCACGGCGCCGAGCTTGAAGTTGGTGGCATCCCAGGTGGTGTCGCCCGTGTTCCGCACGGTGATCGAAGCCGAATAGCTCGCGCCGCACGCGAGCGTGGTGGGCAGGTCCGCCGAGTCGATCGCCGCGTCATCGGTCGTGCCACCCGCGGTCGTGCCGCTGCTGGTCGAGGTGCCCGTTGAAGTCGTCGTCGTGCTGGTGCTCGTGCCCGTCGACGTCGCCGTGCTCGTCGTGGTCGTGGTGCTCGTCGAGGTCGTGGTGCTGCTGCTCGATGAAGTGCTCGTGCTTGTGGTGGAGCTGCTGCCCGCCGAAGCAGTCGTGCCACCGCTGGTCGCGCCTGTGCTCGAGCCGCTCCCGGTCGTGGCGCCGCTGGAGGTGCTCGAGACAGACTTGGGATTCGCCTGCGTGGCGCACGCGGCGAAGACGAGCAGGCTCGAGATCGACAAGAGCTTTCGCAAGGCAGACCGTCCGCGTGGGCGACGGATTGTCGCGCCAAACCTGGCCCGGTTGCGAGCGGAGCTACTTGTGGGTCCAGGCGACGAGGTCTGTGATCACGTCCTTCGACACGTGCTCCACGTCGGCGGTCCCGACCGGCGTGAAGAGGTGCTGCAGGCCCGGATAGGTCTTGTAGGTGAGGTTCGGCCGATCGCCGAGCTTGGCCTTCCAGCCGGCCCAGTCGTCGGGGATGACCTTGAGATCCTTGTCGCCCCAGCCGAGGAACGTGGGGAGCTTGAGCTGGCCCAGGGTCGCGACCGCGTCGTAGCTGCGCAGGTCGAGGAAGTACGCGCCCGTCGCGCCGTGGCCCATGGGCGTCTCGGGCTTGAGCGCCGGGTCGTCGATCTTCTTGGCCTCCTCGCGCGCGCTCGCGAGCAGCTCGTCGATCTTGGCGCCGCCGTAGCCGAGCTTCTTCTGGTACTCGAGCTGCGCCACGATCGCCTTCGCGTACGGGAACGTCGGGCCCGCGAGCAGCACCAGCCCGGCCACCTTCGCGTTTCCTTGCGCCACGCGCGGCGCCATCGCAGCGCCCAGGCTGTGCCCGAGCAGGATCACCTTGGTCACGCCCGGCACCGCGGCGGCCTGATCGATCGCAGCAGCGGCGTCGTCGAGGTACTCCTCCTTCACCGTGACCACGTGCTGGTGCTGGTGGGTGCGCTTCTCGAAGCGCAGGCTGGCGATGCCGTGCGTGCCCAGCCCTTCGGCGAGGTCGCGGAAGACCTTGATGCCCGACACCGACTCGTCCATGTCGTTCGGGCCCGAGCCCGCGAGCATCACCACGATGGGAAACTTCGCGACGCCCTTGGGCACCACCAGCGCGCCTTGCAGCTTGAGCGCGCCGACGGTGACCGGCGTCTCGCTGAACTTGCTCGGATCGCTGTACGGCGCCGACTTCCACGCCGACGCGGCCGGTGAAGCGTCCGTCGGTGGCACGATGAAGAAGCCGGCCACCTTGCCCTGCTTGTCGACCACGACGCGCAGGCCCGCGCGCTCGCTCGCGAAGGCGCAGACGACCGTGTCGCGACGAAAGCCCTGCACCTCGTCGACGTCCACGCGCTCGATCTTCTGGAACGCGCCGAGCTTGCCGGTGACCTGCGCCCAGAGGCCCTCGAGCTTCCCGCCGCCGAGCGCGCCGGTCATGGTCGCGTCGAGCATGGCCTCGGCCTGCGTCCACTTGCCCTGGTTGAGGAGCGCGACAAAGTCGCGGCCTTCGTTTCCACCGGGCTTGGGATTCGCCGGAGCTGCTGCCATCAGCGCCGCCAAGAAGAAGGTGAGCATCGCGAGAAGCTAGCTCATCGTTGACTCAGCGTGTCGCGAACCCGGCATCGGCGCTCGCACCTCGAGCGAGCGCTGCGGTACATTCGCGAGATTCGCGAATTCGATTTCGCCCGGGGAGCGCGTCATGAAGAAGTTCTCGATGCAGGTGGCGGCCATCGCGGTCCTGGCCTTGTTGGGCTGCGGCGGCTCGAAGACCGCAGGCTCGGGCAGCACCACGGCGACCACGGGCACCGGCGCCACCGGTACCCACAGCTCGAGCAGCGGCACCGGCGCAGGCGCCATCGGCGGCTCGAGCGGCGCGAGCACGGGCGCGTCGACGAACAGCTCGGGCTCGACGGAAGGCTCCGGCAGCACCACGACGTCCGCGAGCTCCGGGAGCACGGCCGCGAGCGCGTCGAGCACCGGTTCGACGGGCAGCACCGCTTCGACCAGCAGCACCGCGTCGAGCACCAGCGGCAGCACCGCGGCGGCGAGCACCGGCGCCTCGTCCGACTCGGGCTCGACCTCGGGCACCACCACCGCAAGCACCGGCTCGGGCTCCGACTCGGGCTCGACCGCGGCGTCGACCACCGGCAGCACGGCGAGCAGCAGCACCGCCGCGTCGACGACGGGAAGCACCAGCTCCACCTCCTCCACGTCGACGACGACGGGCACAAGCAGCACCAGCAGCACCAGCAGCACCAGCTCCACGGGCACGACGGGCGGCAGCACAGGCACGACGGGCACCGTCGACGCGGGTCCGAGCTGCGGCAACGGCGTGCTCGACCCCGGCGAGGAGTGCGACGACCACAACACGCTCAACCTCGACGGCTGCGACGCGAGCTGCCACTACGAGGTGATCACGCGGCTCACGACGTTGAACTTCGCGACGGTTCAGGCGCCCACGGGCTGCACGCCGCGCACGAATGACCTGGGCCGCAACGCGTTCAACGCCCAGGCCTTGACCGCCGCGCTCAACCCGGACCTCAATGCCGCCATCGACGCGGGCAGCGAGAACCTCTTCCTCGACTTCTCACACCTGGACGACGCCACGGGAACCAACGACACGGGCTTCACCATCGGGCTCGCGGGCGGCGCGCTCGATCCGGCCAAGGGCGCCTGGCCCGGCAACAACCCCATGGACTGGTGGTTCCTCGCGGACGCGCAGTCGTTCGACACGAACGGCGTCGCCCTGAACACCCTGACCAACGGCACCATCACCAACCACACGCTCACCGCTGGAAGCGCCACCGACACCATCATCGTCCCCTTGCAGATCGCGGGGCAGGTCTCGCCGTTCCAAATCACGGAGACGCACTTCTTCGCCACGGTGGGCACCAACAACAACTTGCCCGCTCCGCCGCCGGCGACCATCGATTCGACGCTGAAGGTCCTGGAGACGCTCTCGGCCACCTCCTCGACCACCGGCCTCTGCGGCAACGTGACGGTGGCGTCGCTCGCGGCGATCGCCATGCCTCAGGCCCTCGCCTCGGGCGGCAGCTTCGCTTGCACCAACGTCGCCTACACCTACTGCGGCGACGGCCAGCCGGTCGGCTCGAGCTGCAACTCGCTGCTCGACGTGCTCATCGGCGGTTGCGTGGTGAACTACCAGGTGGCCCCTGGCCTCACGATCCCGGTGACCGCCATCAACAGCGACTCTCAGCCCGACGTACCCGGCAACGGCAACAACACCGTCACCACGCTCACTGCGGCCAGCAGCACGCACAAGGTCACCGTGCCCACCGGCGACGGCGACGCATACTCGCTCTACCTGCAGCTCGCCGCGAAGCGCGTGCACTTCACCGGCGAGACCTGCGGCGCGACCAGCACCTGCCAGAACGGCACCACCTGCGTGAGCGGGGTCTGCCAGTAGCTCAGGAGCCGACCCACTCCGGCGACAGCGCAGGTGCTCGCCCTCGGCGAGGCGTGAGCGTGCGCATGCGCGAGATGCTAGCGCGCGCGCACGGCCTCCAGGAGCACCTTGCGCTCCGCCGCGCCGATGCTCGCGCGCGCGGCGTCCACGGCGTCGGCGTTCACGCTGATGGACGTGATTCCGAAGCGCACCAACTGCTCCGCGAACTCGGGGTGGTTCGAGGGCGCCTGGCCGCAGAGCGACGAGGTGATGCCGCACTCGCGACAGGTGCGGATGATGCGGCCGATGGCGTCGAGCACGGCCTCGTCGCGCTCGTCGAAGAGCTCGCTGCACGTCTCGGAGTCGCGGTCCACGCCGAGCATGAGCTGGGTGAGGTCGTTGCTGCCGATGGAGACGCCGTCGATGCCGAGCTTGGCGTACTCGGGGATCCGATAGACCACCGAGGGCACCTCGGCCATCACCCAGCGGAGCAGCCCACGCTGCTTGCCGAGCGGGCTCTTCTCCACGCGCTCCAGGCACGCCTCCAGCTCCCAGCGCGTGCGCACGAAGGGGATCATCAAGTGGATGTTGGGCGTCTCCTCGCGCACGCGCGCGAGCGTCTCCAGTTCGAGGTCGAAGAGCTCCGGCTCCTTCACGTACCGATAGCACCCGCGGTAGCCGATCATCGGGTTCTCTTCGTGCGGCTCGAACTGGTCGCCGCCCTCGAGCCCGCGGAACTCATTGGTGCGAAAATCGTACGAACGGTAGATGACCGGTCGATTTCTGAACGGCCGGGTGATCTTCAAGAGCTCGCCGCGCATGGCCTCAATGAACTTCGCGCGTCCGCCCTCGGCGAGGAACTTCTTCGGGTGCTTGCCACCCAGCGCGCTGCCGATCATGAACTCCGCGCGCAAGAGCCCCACGCCGTCCACCGGGAGCGCCGCGGCTTTCGCGGCCTGCTCGGGCATCGCCAGGTTCACGTAGACCCGCGTGGCCAGCGCTTCCACGGCGATCTGCGGCTTCGCCTGGGGCTGCGTCGCCACCGGTGTGGCCTTCGCCTCGAGGTGGCCCGCGCGCACCAGGCCCTCGTCGCCGTCGACGATGACCTCTTCGCCATCGCGGAGCTTCTGGGTGGCCGTGCGCGTGCCCACCACGCAGGGCAGCCCGAGCTCGCGGCTCACGATGGCCGCGTGACAGGTCATGCCGCCGCCGTCGGTCACCAGCGCCGACGCGCGCCGCATGGTGGGCAGCCAATCGGGCGAGGTCATCGCCGCCACGAGCACCTCGCCGTTCTGCAGCCGGTCGCCGTCCTTCGGGCTCTTCAGCACGCGCACCTTGCCGCTCGCCTTGCCCGGCGAGGCCGCGAGCCCGGTGAGCAGCGGCGCGCCATTCGCCGCGGCGGCCTTGGGCGTGTCGTGCAGCGTGGTGATGGGCCGCGACTGCACCAGCACGAAGCCCTTCCCTTCATCGGCCCACTCGATGTCCTGCGGCTTGCCGTAGTGCTTCTCCACGCGCGCGCCCAGGTCGGCGAGCGCCAGCGCCTCGGCGTCGGTGAGCACGCGCGCGCGGGCTTCCTTCTCGGAGATCGGCTCGCGGCGATCGTGGCCGTCCGAGCCACGGACGATGCGCAGCCCCTTCACGCCCACGCGCGCCTCGGCCAGCGTGCGCGAGCTGCGCACCACCACATACGTGTCGGGTTCCACCTCGCCGCCGACCACCACCTCGCCCAGGCCGAACGCGCCCTCGATGACGATGCGATCGCGATCGCCGCGCGAGGGATCCGCGGTGAACATCACGCCCGCGCGCTTCGATTCCACGAGACGCTGCACCACCACGGCGATGCTCGGCTCTTCGGCGATGTGGCGCGCCTTGCGGTAGGCGATGACGCGCTCGTTGTAGAGCGAGGCCCAGCACTCGACGATCTTCCCGAGGAGCTCGGCCTCGCCGCGCACGTGGGTGAAGGTCTGGTGCATACCGGCGAATGAGGTGCCCTCGGCGTCCTCGCCGATCGCCGACGAGCGCACCGCGAGCGTGGCGTCGCGTCCGAGCTTGGCGAGCGCTTCGCGGATGGGCGCGGCCACCGCCGGCGGGAGCTCCACGCGCGAGACGATCGCCCGCATCTCCTGGCACGCGCGACGAAGCGCCTCGGCTCCTTCGGTCGTCGAGGAGGGATCGTCCGGGACGGCGTCGAAGAGCTTCTTGAGCTCCTCGCGCACGCCTGCGAGCTGCATGCTCGCCAGGTAGGCCTCCGAGGTGACGACGAAGCCGCGAGGCACCTGGAAGCCCGCGTGGATGAGCTCGCCGAGGTTCGCGCCCTTCCCGCCCACGTGCTCCATGTCGGCCAGGGTCACGCCCTCGAGCTCCATCACCGCCCGGACAGTGGGCGGCGCCTTCATGCCGGCAAGGATGCCAGTCCAGGTCGAGACCATGGTTTCCCCCTCGCCGGCGCGCCGGCATCTGCGCTCAAGGTAAGCCTTCACGGCACACGGCCTCGGCCCGCTCCCTCGCCGGGTGGCCGGGCAGGCGTCGCGCCGCGTGAAATTCTCCCCGGGCGCTGCTATTGCGCCTCGCAGTTCACCTTCGGGGGCCTCATGTCGTCCGCTGCCGTCACCCAGCTTCCAGGAACCGTGCGACCGGCCGACGGCTCGCCGCTCGAGCCCGTCGCCGCCACGGCGCTCGCAGACATCCCGGGCATCGTGGCCAAGGCCCGCGCCGCCCAGCCCGCGTGGGCCGCGCTCCCGCTCGACGCCCGCGCGGAGAAGGTCCGTCAGCTCGGGCGCGCGCTGCTCGAGAAGCATGCAGAAGCCGCGAAGATCATGGCCGCGGAGATGGGCCGCAGCGAGCTCGAGTGCATCGGCGACGAGATCATGGGCGCCATGGAGTTCACCACCTCGGCCATCGGCGTGGCGAAGATCGCGCTCAAGCCGGTGAAGGTGCCCATCAGCAAGCTCGACTACCCCGGCAAGCGCGCCGTCATCGAGGCCGTGCCGCGCGGCGTGGTGGGCATCATCGCGCCGTGGAACTACCCGCTCGGCAACTTCTTCAAGCACCTGTTCCCCACCCTGCTCGCGGGCAACGCCGTGGTGCTCAAGCCTTCGGAGCACACGCCGCGCACGGGCGCTTGGCTGGCCAAGGTCTGCAGCGAGATCTTCCCAGCGGGGCTCGTCGGCCTCGTTCAGGGCCGCGGCGACGCGGGCCAGGCCATCCTCGAGGCGGGCATCGACGCCATCTGCTTCACCGGCTCGGTGGCGACGGGCAAGCGCGTGTCGGCGGCCGCAGGCGAGCGGCTGATCCCGTGCAGCGTGGAGCTCGGCGGCAAGGACGCGGCCATCGTCCTCGCCGATTGCGACCTCGAGCGCACCATCGCCGGCGTCGCCAACTGGAGCGTGTTCAACGCGGGCCAGGACTGCTCGTCGATCGAGCGCGTGTATGTGGAGGCGCCCATCGCCGACGCGTTCGCGACGCGCATCGGCAAGTTCGTGGGCGCGCTGCGCGTCACGCCGGATCCCATGGCCGACATCGGCACCGTGCAGAACGCGCGGCAGCTGGAGATCATCGAGGCGCACGTGAAGGACGCTGTCGAGAAGGGCGCCAAGCTCCTCTGCGGCGGCGCGCGCACCGGCCAGGGCTTGGGCTTCCAGCCCACCGTGCTCGACGGCTGCACCGAAGAGATGCGCATCCTGCGCGAGGAGACGTTCGGCCCTGTCGTCTGCATCCGCCGGGTAAAGGACGCCGACGAGGCCGTGCGCCTGGCGAACGACTCGCCTTACGGCCTCAACGGCTCGGTGTGGACGACGGACATCCCGCGCGGCGAAGCCCTCGCGCGCAGGCTCGAGTGCGGCGTGGCGGTGGTGAACAACCACTCGCTCGCGGGCATCAACCCCTGGATCCCGTGGACCGGCGTGAAGGACACGGGCCCGGGCGTGGCGAACAGCGTCTTCGCGTATCCCACGTACGTGCGTCGGCGCACGGTGTACGTGGACTCGTCGAAGCAGCCCGATCCCTGGTGGAAGCCGGTGGACGAGAACTTCGCCACCTTCTCGCAGCTGCTCATCCAGCGCGGGCTCACCGGCGGCATCGGCGTGCTGCTCAAGCTCGGCGGCCTGGTGGGCAAGCGCTCCAAGGCCATCCGCGCGGCTGCGCAGAAGACGGCGTGAGCTCGCTTCGACTCACTCAATTCATCCGCGCGCCGCGTGCACGCGTGTACCGCGCGCTGCTCGACGCCGATTCCGTGCAGCGCTGGCGGGTGCCCGAGGGCATGACCAGCCGCGTGCACACCTTCGACGCGCGCGAGGGCGGCGCGTTCCGCGTCTCGCTCACCTACGACGCGCCGGATCGCCAGGGAAAATCCACGGCGCACACCGACACGTACCACGGCCGCTTCGCCAAGCTCGTGCCCGACACGCAGGTCGTGGAGGTGCTCGAGTTCGAGACCGACGATCCTGCGCTGCAAGGCGAGATGACGATTCGCATGACCTTGCGTGATGCGCCCGGCGGCACGGAGATCCTCGCGGAGCACGAGGGCGTGCCGAGCGTGGTGCCGCCCGGGGACAACGAGCTCGGCTGGAAGATGTCGCTCGCGAAGCTGGCCAAGCTGGTCGAGGGCAGCTGACGCGCGTGCGGGACGCCGCGCTGCTTGCTACCTTTGCCGTCGAAACGAGGGTGCCATGGCGACCGAGACCATCTATCTGGCAGGCGGCTGCTTCTGGGGCATGGAGGATCTGATTCGCCAGATCCCCGGCGTCGTGCGGACAGAGGTGGGCTACACCGGCGGCCACCTCGAGAACCCGAAGTACGACGACACGCACGACAGCAAGTCGGGCCACGCGGAGTCGGTGCTGGTGGAGTACGACCCGGCCAAGCTCAGCCTGGAGACGCTGCTGCGCGACCACTACTTCAAGATGCACGACCCCACGACTCCCAACCGCCAAGGCAATGACGTGGGCACGCAGTACCGCTCGGCGATCTTCTACTTCAACGACGCGCAGCGCGAGGTGGCGGAGCGCGTGAAGCAGCAGGCCCAGGCTTCAGGGATGTGGAAGCGGCCGATCACGACAGAGGTCGTGCCCGCGAGGAAGTGGTGGAAGGCCGAGGAGTACCACCAGAAGTACTTGATCAAGAATCCTGGCGGCTACACCTGCCACTTCTATCGCTGAGGTGGCGGCGTCATGCCGATGCCAGGTGAGTACGAGAACGCATCGCGGGACTTCGATTCCTTCATCGAGGACGCCAAGCAGGAGTCGCTGCTCCAGACCTCGCACCAGACGTACACCATGGTGCAGAGCGTGTTTCAGGCCTTCCGCCGCCGCCTCAGCGTGAACGACGCCATCCGCTTCGCGAACGTGCTCCCCGCGGTGGCGCGCGCTCTCTTCGTGGCCGACTGGGACCCCGACGAGCCGCAGAAGCCCTTCGAGGACCTCGAAGCCATGACCCGCGACGTGCGCACGCTGCGACCGAACCACAACGTCTCGCCGGACACCGCCATCCACGACGTGTCCGTGGCCCTGCGCAAGCACGTGCGCGCCGACACCTTCGACGTGCTCCTCGCATCGCTGCCCGCCGGAGCGGCCGAGTTCTGGCGCGTGTGAGCGGGCCCGGCGCCTATTGCAGGCAATACCCCGGCACCGTGATGTCGACGTTCGGGTACAGGTAGAGGAAGTCGAAGCACATCTCGTCTTCCGTGTCCTCGCCGAAGCTGATCGAGGTCGACGACGTGGTGGTGTTGTAGTGGCAGTGCGTGGTGAGCACGTCGCCGGGGAAGACCTGCATGCTCACGGGCTTCACCTGCTGATCGTCGAAGCTCCAGTTGTCGGTCTCCACGAGCAGCTCGCTTCCGCCGTCGGGATGCGTGTTCACGGTGTCGATGTGGCTGCCGTGGGTGTGCATGTGCGGCAGCGCCGCGAAGACGTTGAAGGTGACGTCGTACGAGGCCGGGTTGGTGCAGGTGCCCGTCACTTCGAAGTCGGCGCTGCCCGCGGGGATGGTGAAGCTGTCGTTGCCCAGGGCGATCACCTGCGCGCTGTGCTGACGCGGCTGATCGGTCCACCAGAAGGCCACGCCGGAGTTGTCCGTCTGCGAGGCGCCCGTGAAGTTGTGGTAGTGCGTCTGCAGCACGTACTGGTCGCCGTCCTTCACCGGGAAGCCCACGTCACTGGGCAGCGTGTAGGGCTGGATGCCGGGCGCCCAGGCGTAGATGAACTGCGCGTCGTCGGGGCCGGGGCCACCGAAGCAGTCGTAGTCGGTCGCGGGCGCGCCGCCGGTGGGCAGCCGATACAGGATCATGTGGTGCAGGATCTGCGAGTTGTCGACGACGGGTCCGAACTCGGTGAGCGTGCGCGGCCCGCCGTCTTCCGTGTGCACCGTGAACGCGAAGCAGTGGTACAGGTTCGACGCGTTGCCCGCGTCCGGCGTGATCACGAAGTCCTGAGCCGTTCCCTCGAAGGCCGCGCCGGTGAGATCGATCGTCCCCGAATCGGCCACGGGGCCGGCGTCGCAGGTGCCGCCGTCGGTGCCCGGGCAGGCGCTCTGGGGCGCGCCCGCGGCGGCCCAGGCGTTGATAAGCTGCACCTCGTCCGGCGTCGGCCGCGCGCCCGAGGGCGGCATCTGGCCGCTCGCGACCTTGTTCGCCATCAGCGTGTACACCGGCGTGTCCGGCTGCTCGACGCTCAGCTTCTGCGTGTCGCCGTACGACGCGAGCGGGTGCGGCGCGCCGAACGCGGCCGGATCGCCGTGGCAGGTGAGGCAGTAGGTCTGGATGATGGGCTGCACCTGGCTGTCCCAGCTCACGGGGCCGCAGCCGCCGTCGTGCACGCCCGCGTCGTTCGAGCCGCCGCCGTCGGTGGCGCCCTTGCTCGAGCCGCAGCCGGCGAGTCCGAGCGCGACGAGCGAAACCGCGAAGATCGTGCCGCCGCGCATCAGAAGATGGTGCATGTCCGCCTCCGGGCCCGGCACGCTAAACCAACGGGTGAACGGAATGCGAATCAACGCGCGGCGACCTCGGCCAGCCTCGCTTGCACCATGCGTCGAATGGCGCGCGCAGGAATCGGCCGCTCGGGCGCGAAGCGGATGATGTTGCCGCGCGGCTTGAAGCCCGCGAGCGACTCCTCCGCGGCCTCGATGGCCGAGCTGCTGAACACGTAGAGCGCGCAGGCGCCGCCGCCGGCGGCGGAGATGCCCACCAGCACACCGCGCTCGCAGAAGACAGGGATGCCGTAGCGAAAGCGCTCCTCGCACTCTGGCGCCGCGGCGTGGATCAGCTTGCGCAGCCGCACGAGCGCACGCCGCTGGGGCGCAGGGAGCGTCGCGAGGTAGTCGTCGAGCGAGCGCGCCAACGGCGTCGTCATTTCAGCTCGACCACCATCGACGCCACGTGGAGCTTCAGCAGCCGCACCGTGGGATCGTCGGACTTCCAGTCCTTGAGCGCGTTGAGCGTGGCCTGGTCCTTCTCCGAGAGCTTCTCCGGCTTGACCTCGGGCTCGAAGTTGATGATCGGCGCATGACCCGCGGAGAGCTTGCCCTTCTCAAAGAAGGCGTTGCCGCCGAGGTCGGAGCCCAGCGGCTCGAGGAAGAACGGCGCGCCGTTGATCTTCTCCACCTCCTCGAGCGAGGTGCCCAGGCCGATGCCCTCGGGCGTCTTCCAGCGCGAGGCGGTCGTCTTCTTGTTGGCCTTGTCGCCAATGACGATGAGGCGCGGCTGGGTGCGCTTGGCCGCGTCGGTCCAAACGATCAACAGGCGGTCGGGCGACTCGGGAAACACTGCCGTGGCCTTGCCGCTCGAGCCCTCATCGGCGCCGGCCCAGCCCGAGTCTTCGGTTCGGACGGCCGTGGCTCCAAAGGCCTTCTTGAGCTCGGCCTCGCTGGACTTCGCATCGATGGAGCCGACGCGCTTCCCCGCAATCACCTGCGAGTCGCCCGCCGGAGCGGCCGCCAAGATTGCCAGCGCCAACATTCCGTGGATGTGCACGATGTTCCCCTTTCGCTAACTCGACATCAGCTGCTCCGCGCGCGCCGTGTCCTTCTCTGCTTCGTCGCAGCGCGAGAGTTCAGATTCGCTTGCGCGCGAAGCATGTGGCCATCGGGCTCCAGGCGAATCCCCACAATCACTACGTGATTGCGATCTGCGCAGGCTTGCGCAGCGTGGCGGAAGTGATCATCGATGGCGAGGCCTTCGGTGAACTTGGCGATCGCGTCCTCGAAGCGGCGCTCCTCGATGGCGGCCACGCCGTCGGCGTAGAGCTGCTGCAGCTTCTGGAACGCGCCAGGCAGGGTATGCATCGGTCGGTCGGAAATAGGCTGCCTGTGG
The DNA here is from genome assembly GCA_018266075.1 of Deltaproteobacteria bacterium. GTDB lineage: Bacteria > Myxococcota > Myxococcia > Myxococcales > SZAS-1 > SZAS-1. The sequence continues at coordinate 134,242 of JAFEBB010000001.1, forward strand.
ATTGCGACACGACGATAGATCGGTCGCGCAGCGATCTGTGCAAACCGTCTCACTCGCGCGATCGCCGTACGTGGGTCCGCAGCCGCTGACATAGACTCCGCGCGCCCGAGGAGCCTCCCATGCCCGCGCCCCGCCCCGCCGCTGCCCCGCTCGTCACCGGTTCGCCGAAGCAGTTCACCCAAACCTCCGACGACGCGCTCGCTGCCGCGCGCGCCGCCGTCGCCAAGCTGCGTGGCCACCAGGCCGGCACTCGCCCCACCGAGGTGCTCGCCACCTACGACGACGCCATGGCCCAGCTCTCCGACGCCGGCTCGCGGGCGAGCGTGGTGAAGAACGCGCACCCCGACGCCGCGATGCGCGAGGCCGCCGAGAAGAGCGAGCAGCAGATCGAAGCGCTGGTGACGGACATCGCGCTCGATCGCGGCGTGTACGACGCGCTCGTGGCGCTCGACGTCGGGAAGGAGGACGCCATCACCCAGCGCTGGGTGAAGCACACCCTGCGCGACTTCCGCCGCGCCGGCGTGGACCGCGACGAGCCCACGCGCGCCAAGGTGAAGGCGCTCAACGAGGAGCTGGTGCGCATTGGCCAGGAGTTCGCGCGCAACATCCGCGAGGACGTGCGCTCCGTGGAGCTCTCGCCCAACGAGCTCGAGGGCCTGCCCGAGGACTACGTCGCGGCGCACAAGCCGGGTGTTAACGGAAAGGTGAAGATCACCACCGACTACCCGGACCTGATTCCGTTCATGACCTACGCGCGCAGCGCCCGCGCCCGCGAGGCTCTCTGGCGCGTGAACCGGCAGCGCGCGTTCCCCAAGAACGTGGAGGTGCTCAACGCACTCCTCGCCAAGCGGCACGAGCTGGCCACGCTGCTCGGGTATCCGAGCTGGGCGGCGTACGTCACCGAAGACAAGATGATCAAGACCGCGGACAAGGCGCGCGAGTTCGTGGAGAAGGTCGCCGCGGGATCCAAGGCGCGCTCGCAGCGCGACTACGACAAGCTCCTGGAGCGCAAGCGCCGCGACGAGCCCGGTGCGCCGCGCGTCGACCCGTGGGACCAGGGCTACCTCGAGGACCGCATCCGCGCCGAGCAGTACGCGTTCGACTCGCAGGCCGTGCGGCCCTACTTCGAGTACACGCGGGTGCAGCAGGGCGTGCTCGACACCACGGCAAAGATGTTCGGCATCACCTACCGGCGCGTCACGGACTCGCCGGTGTGGCACCCCGACGTAGAGGTCTTCGATGTCCTCGAGGGCGACGCGGTGCTCGGCAGAATCTACTTGGACATGCACCCGCGAGAGGACAAGTACAAGCACGCGGCGCAGTTCACGCTCGCCTCGGGTCAGCGCGGCAAGCGGCTCCCCGAGGGCGTGCTGATGTGCAACTTCCCGCGACCCGGCGGCGCGTCGCCGGCGCTGATGCAGCACGACGACGTGCAGACCTTCTTCCACGAGTTCGGCCACCTCCTGCACCACGTGCTCGGCGGCCACACCACCTGGGCCAGCCAGGCCGGCGTGCGCACCGAGTGGGATTTCGTGGAGGCGCCGTCGCAGATGCTCGAGGAGTGGAGCTGGGCACCCGAGTCGCTGCAGCCATTCGCCAAGCACATCGACACGGGCGCGCCGCTGCCCACCGAGATGATCCAGCGCATGAAGGCCGCCGAGGAGTTCGGCAAGGGGCTCTGGGTGCGCCAGCAGATGTTCTACGCGGCGCTCTCGCTGCGGCTCTACGACCGCGACCCCAAGGGCGTGGACCCGGTGAAGGTCGTGGAGGAATTGCAGGGCGCGTACACGCCGTTCCCGTACGTGAAGGACACCTACTTCCACCTCGCGTTCGGCCACCTCGATGGCTACTCCGCCATCTACTACACGTACATGTGGAGCCTGGTGATCGCGAAGGACCTGTTCACGGTCTTCAAGCAGAAGGGGCTGATGAACCCCGAGCCGGCGAAGCGCTACCGGCGCGCGGTGCTCGAGCCCGGCGGCTCCAACGATGCGGCGCTGCTGGTGAAGGACTTCCTCGGCCGCGAGTATTCGTTCGACGCCTACGAGACGTGGCTCAACGCGGGCTGACCCGCGCACGGAGGGCCCACACCACGCGGGCCCCCCGCCTCGCCTCGGCTCAGCAGCTCCCGAACGCCAGGCACGCGCCGGTGCCGTTTCCGATCGGGCAGCAGCTGTAGGAGGCGTTGTCCTGGCTCTCGTACTGATCGCACGAGAAGGTATCGCTCGAGTCGCAGGCGTGCGCGCACAAGCCCTGCGCGTCGCCCGGGTTGTGCACCACGCAGATCAGCCCGCTCCCACAAGCAAAGTCGGGCTCCACGCAGGGCTGACCCACGCCCGGCCCGCCGCTGGTGCCACCAATTCCGCCACTGGTGCTGGTGGAGCTGTTGCCGCCCGTGGTGCTCCCCGTGCCCGTGGTGCCGGTGCCTTGGCCGCTCCAGCCGTTGTCGTTGCTGCAGGCGTCATTGCAGGCGACTGCGCCGGTGGCGCACACGCCGTTGTTGCAGCCCGTGTAGTTCACGATTGCGCCGTCGTTGCACGCGCAAGGCACGTTCGGACAGTCGCTGCCCGACTGACACGCGGTGCCGGTGGTGCTCCCGTTAGACGTAGACGTGGAAGTGGACGTGCTTGTGCTCGTGGCGCCCTGGGTGGTGCTCGCCGATGTGCCAGATCCGTTGCCGCTGCCCTGCGACGTCCCGGTGCTGTGCGTCCCGCTGCCGCCCGAGGTGGCGCTCGTGGTCGTGGAGGTGGACGTTCCGCCGCTCCCGCCGCCGCACGCCGCCATGGCCAACACCGCAAGAATCAAGATTCGCTTCGACATGGTTCACCCGTTTGGTGAAGGCGGCCGGAATGGCGGCCTTTGCTTCACCAACCCGACGGGCGCGGGCTTCGCGCAAGATTTCGCGCGTGACGGCGGTCACATGGCGATGCGGCCGCCGAGGTTCAGATTGCGAGGAGAGCATCGAGCCCCGCCACCGCAGCGGGAAGAAGATCGCGGAAGTCGCCCTCCCATCGGCGTTCGACCTCGGCACGCAGCGCCGCCTTCGCGCGCGCAAGCATCTCTTCCGACGCGTACAGCGCCTTGCGATCGACGGGCGGCCCCGCCTCCTCGAAGAGGGGATCGCGAAATATTCCTCGGACCTTCGGCATCAGCTTCGCGAACGCCGCTTCGGACCTCGCGCGACTCGGCGAGTAGAGCTCTACGCGCTTACCTACGCGGCGACGAATCAGTTCAACGATTCGCAAGAAGCCTTCGACCAAGCCGAGAGTGAAATCGAGACCGCCGCGCGCGAGGCAATTGCCTGGACCGCGAAGCGATTGCAAGAGCCTACGGATTTGGTGATGCGGGCATTGAAGAGCTGACCGGGACGCTTCGCGGCGAAGCCCGGGATGGCTCGAGGTTCGGTTTGAGCCTCTCGACCTCTGCTGTGAACCTCCGACCTTCGTTTGAACGTCTCGACCTCCATTCGGAACCTCCGAACCTCGGTTTGAACCTCCGACCTTCGTTTTGAAGCTCCCGGACCTTCGTCTTGAACCGCCGAACCTGGTTTGGACCTCTCGACGTTCGGTTGGAACCTCCGTGGTTCGTTCCCGAACTCCCGACGGAGTGCGTTTCGGGCCACGACGGTGGCCTCCACTCGCGCCCGCTCGGCGGAAGTGGCTACACTGTTCCCATGCAGATCGCCGTGAAGGTCCTCGCGCTTGCGCTCGCCCTGGTCCTCGGACTGGGCGCTTGTGGCAAGCTCCCGCGCATGGATCACGCCGCGCAGTCGTCCAGCCAGCGTTAACCGAAAAGTAACGTCGTCAGCTCCGCGGGCAGCTCGCGGAAGTCGCGGGCGGTCCACCTCGCGCCCGCCTCGCGGAGGAGCTCCGCAGGTGTGGTGCTCAAGATTCCGGCGACGCGCATTCCCGCCGCGTGCGCGGAGGCCACGCCGTTGACCGCGTCCTCGAAGGCCACGCACTCGCCGGGCGCGACGCCGCTGCGCTCAGCCGCCGCGAGGAAGATGTCGGGCGATGGCTTTCCGCGGAGCCCCTCGCCGCCCACCACCGCCGCGAAGCGCGCGTTCCAACCCAGTCCCTCGACGACCATCGTCCGATTGGCCGCTGGCGCCGCGCTGGCGATGGCGAGCTTGAGGCCCTTCGACGCGAGCTTGTCCATGAGCTCGACCGCGCCGGCCATCGGCGCGAGGTGCGGACGGTAGAGCTCGCGGTAGGCGGCCTCCTTCTCCTCGGCGAGCGCGTGCAACTCGTCGGGCGGAACGACGCGTCCGAGCAAGCGCGGGAAGATCTCCTCGTTCTTGCGGCCGGCGAAGTCGCGCTCGAACTGCTCCGCGGTGATGGCATGCCCGAGCTTCTCGCCGATGGCCTGCCAGGCGCGCAGGTGGAACGCCATGTTGTCGACGAGCGTGCCGTCGAGGTCGAAGATCGCCGCGCGAATCACTCCTCGTCGCCTCCGCCGCCGCCGTAGCCGCCTGCGCGCGCCACGTCTTCCTTCTTCACCTTCTCGAGGTCCATCTTGAGGAGCGAGGCCTTCATCTTCTCCATCGTGGGCTCGAACTCGAAGTAAGGCGCCTTCGCGAAGCGAATCGGGTTGGTGCGCGCCACGATGAAGTTCTTGATGTACGGCGAGTCGAAGCCCTTGGCCTTCAGCGCCGCCACACGCTCGACGACGAGATCGTCGATGGCGAGGATGGTGTCCGCGCGCGCTTCGCGGGCGGGGAGCGCGTCCTTGAACGGCTCGTCCATGAACTTCTCGCAGCGCTTCACCAGGCTCTGGTAGGCGCCGCCGGAGAACCGCGGGCGCTTCTCGTAGCAGGCGCCGAGCGTCACGAAGACGGGCTCCTCGAGCATGGCCGCGGCGTCGCTCTCCTTGCGATTCGGATCCGACGCGGTCAGCCCGCGCACCATGCGGATCACCTCGAGGGAGCGCTCCTTGAGGTTGTGCGCCTTCTCCGTGTTCAGGGCGAGGATCTGGTACGCGACCTCGGGCTCGGGAACGACCAGCGCGATGATGCTCTTCCCGCCCAGCGCCTTGATGGTCGCGAGCCGGTGGTTTCCGTTGGGCGTCCAGTAGGTGCCGTCGTGGCGCACGGCGATGATGGGATCGAGGTAGCGATCGAGCTTGCCCATGGCCACGGTGAGCTTCTTCACGTGCGCGTCGGAGAGATCGCGCTGGTACGGCGTGGGCGCGACCTTCTCGATGGGCAGCGCCGCGAGCACCAGATCGTGTGCGCCGAGCGGGTCGCGATAGCGCGCGAGCACCGCGCCGCCGTCCGACGCCACGTGCGCGGCGAGCGCTTCCGACTGGGCGCCCGGCTTCGACACTTCGTCCGGCGTGAGGCCGCGACTTCCGGGAGCGGCCTTGGGCTTGCGCGGGGCGCGGGGCTTCTTGGGGGCGGTGGACGCGGCCTTCTTGGCGGGCATGGCTTCCTCGCTCGAGAGACCCGCTTCCTAACATGCTCGCGCTCGCCCGGCCTGCGAACTCGAACTCGGGGTAACCTGCGCCGGCCGATGACCGCTCGCCTCCCCAGGTGGCTGGACGCGCTCCTCGTGGCCGCGCTCGCCGCGCTGGCCTCGGCGAACACGCTCCACAACCAGCCCGTGCTCGACGACGGCTGGGTGATCTTCGAGAACCCGCTCATCAAGAGCCTGGCCAACGTGCCGCGGCTGTTTCGCGAGCCGTACAACGTAGCCGGCGCGAGCACCGTGGGCGGGCTCTATCGGCCGTTCACGTCGCTGACCTACGCGCTCAACCACGCGGTCGGCGGCGACAACGTCGTGGGTTACCATTTGGTTAATGCCGCGCTGCACGTGCTCGCGGCGCTGCTCGTGTTGCTGCTGGCGGGAAAGCTCGCGTCGGCGGCCCTTCCCGATCACGCTCGGCCGATCGCATTCGTGGCAGCGGTGCTGTTCGCGGTGCATCCGGCGCACGTCGAGGCCGTGACCGGAATGGTCGGGCGCGCGGACGAGCTCGCGGGGCTGTTCGCGCTGGCGGCGCTGAACCTGGTCATCGGCGCTCAGAGGTGGTGGCGGCTGGCGCTCGCGTTCATCTGCGCCGCGCTGGGGGTGCTCTCGAAAGAGAGCGCCGCGACGGTGATGCTGCTTCTGCCGCTCATCGCCTGGCTGCTGCCGTCGGCCCTGCCCCGACGCCAAGCGGCGTTCGGGTTCGCGGCGGTTGCGGTCGGCGTGCTCGTCTATCCGGTGCTGCGCCTCGCCGGTCCGGGTGGGTTGAGCGTTCCGGCGACGTCGCAGTGGTTCAATGGCCAGACGCACGCGACGGTGTTTCTCACCATGACCCGCGCGCTCGCGGAGTACTTCCGCGTGCTCGCCTGGCCGCACCCGCTCGGCGTCGACTTCTTCTATTCGCAGCAGATTCCCTTCACGCACGAGCTCGGCGGTCCGTCCGTGATGGCGACGCTCGTCTGGCTCGGCTTGATCGCGCTCGCGCTCGGGATGGGAAAGCGCGCGCCGCTCGTGTCGCTCGGCATTCTCTGGGTGTTCGCGGCGCTGGCGACAGTGCTGAACATCATCCCCATCGGCACCCTCATGGCGGAGCGGCTCTTGTACTTGCCGTCGGTGGGCTTTTGTTTGGCTGCGTCGGCGGCGCTCGTGCGCTCGTTGCCGAAGCGCGCGCTCATGCCTGCGCTCGTGTCCGTGACGGTTCTTCTCCTCGCGCTCACCTGGCAGCGCAACGCCGAGTGGCACGACGCGACGACACTCTGGGAAGCCGAGCTGCAGAAAGAGCCCAACGACGTCACGGTGAACAACAACCTCGCCGTGGAGTACGTGGCCCGCGGCGACTACGCGCGCGCACGCGAGCGACTCCTGGTCGCGCTGCAGACGATGCCCAGCTACTGGCGCGCGTGGGTGAACCTCGGCAACGCGCAGCACCACCTCGGCGACGATTCGGGCGCGCTCGTCTCGTTCGCGCACGCGCGCGAGCTCGCGCCCGCGTCGCCGAGCCCGGACATGTTCGAGGGCATGATGCAGCTCGATCGCCACGAGATCCTCTCGGCCACGATCGCGCTCGCCCGCGCGGTGCAGAAGGGGCCGATGGACGCGCAGAGCCACGCGCAGTACGGCCGCGCGTTGATGCAAGCGGGTCGCAATTCCGAGGCAGTCGCCGAGCTGACGCGCGCGCTGGAGCTCGATCCGGACATGGCCTGGGTGCGCGCGCTGCGCGATCAGGCACGTGGGACTGCACCCTAGCGACGCCGAATTCTTGAAGCTCCTGGGGACACGCGACACGAAGCTGAAATGGCTTCGGAGGCCGGATGTCGACGTCGAGCTCACGCGAGTTGCTGATCTCGCTTTGGATGGTCGGTGCTGCCGGGTGCTTCTCGAGCTCGCGCGTGGCGAGCAACGGCAGCACTGGAACGACTTCAGCCATCACCAGCGGCGGCAACTCGGGCTCGGCCTCATCGGGCGGACCTGCATCGACGTCCGGAAGCTCGGCGAGCAGCTCCAGCTCCGGCAACGGAACGTCAAGCGGATCGGGGACGAGCAGCGGCAGCACGGGTGTGGGCAGCTCCTCCACGACCGGCGGCGCGTGTCTGAGCGACGGTCAAGTGTGCCACCTCGGCGATGCCTGCTGCTCCGGTGAGGTTTGTGGCCCCATCGGCGAGGTCTTCACCAGATGCTGCGTCGACTTCGGGCAGAGCTGCAGCGGCAACAATTGTTGCTACCCGAGCGAATGCGTGAACGGCACCTGTGTCGCGCCAACCTGGCCCGACGGCGGCGACCTCGACCTGGCGTGTGCGCCGACGCTCCCGTGCATCGCGCCCTCAGTCTGCGTCCAGTACAACGGCATCGACTCCTCGGCGTTCTTGTGCCGCACACCGGATGGTGGCGCCTGCAGCTCCACGAACGACGACTGCACGGGAGCATTCAATGCAGCGCGCACGACGTGCTGCGCGAGCGGCCCGTGCACGGACGGTACGTGCTCCTGCATCGCGGACGCCGCGAACTGCGTTCCTGGCGTCGAGACGTGCTGCGGCAACGAGGTCTGCGACGCCACCGCTTCCACGCCGTCCTGCTGCAGCGTTTCGGGCGCGGATTGCAGCGAAGGCCAGACCTGCTGCTCGCCGGGAAGCTGCGTGAACGGCACCTGCTCGGGCCCGCGTTGGAACGACGGCGGCGAAGTCGGCGCGGCGTGCTCGACGGTCGCCAGCTGCGACGCGAATCTGGTCTGCCAGGACCAAGACGCGCCGGACGCTGGCACAGCGCTGGTTTGCCTCATCCAGCCCGGTTCCCCGTGCGCGCCCGCGGGTACAGTCTGCGCAAATTGGCAGGCAAGAAGTCCCGCTGGGAGCTGCTGCGCCACGGGACTCTGCAACGCCGCCACCGGCAAATGTGAATGAAGCGCCAGTTGTGGACCATCCCACTGATTCTTCCTAAGGTGGCCGCCCTTCTCCGGGAGTGAGGGCGTGCAGCTGCCGAAGCCGTCGCTGTTTGCCTACGCGTTCGGGGTGGCGCTAATCGCCACCGCGTTGCCGCTGTGGAGCGCGCACTACCTGCCCTTCGTGGACATCCCGCAGCACCTGCACCTCATCAACGTGCTCGGGCACCTCGACGACCCGAACACGCTCTACCCCGAGTTCTTCAAGGCCCGCGGCGAGATCACGCCGTACATGGGCTACTACGACACCGTCTGGCTCTTCGCGCGCGTGCTCGACGTCTTCCACGCCAACGCGCTCTTCCTCACGCTCGTGGCCATCTCGGCGCCGCTCGCGGTGGGCGCGCTCGCGCGCCAGCTCGGCGGCAGCTTCTGGATTGGCATCCTCGCGTGCCCGCTCTTCTACGGCGACAACCTCTACTGGGGCTTCATCAACTACTGCGCCGCGCTGCCGCTGCTCTTCTTCGCGATGGCGCTCTTCGTCTCCGTGCTCGAAGGCCCGCCGCATCCGAGGTTCGCAAAGGAGATTGGCCTCGGCTTGTTGCTCGTCGCCGTGCAGCTCACGCACGTGCAGGCCTTCGTGTACGCGGGCGTGGCCCTGCCGGTGTTGCTGTTGCTGACCCCGAGCGACAAGGTGCGCCGCATTCGCGCCGTGGCGGCGACCGCGCCCGCAGTGATCCTCTTCTCGGTCTGGTCGCTCGGCCGTCTCGGCGAGAAGCCCGACATCGCCCCGGGCCAGCCGTGGAAGGCGTGGGGGCCGCTGCTCTCGTCGCAGAACCTGAGCTTCAAGCCCGTGGGCCAGAATTTCAGCCAGCTCACCACGCTGCTCGCCAACGGGCTGAAGGACGACGCCGACAAGCCGGTGATCACGCTGCTCATCGTGCTCGCCGTGGGCGCCATCGTGCTTGGCGGGATCGCGTTGCGCGACAAGGGCGCGGCGGTGTGGCGTCCGGCGAATGCGCGCGGGCCGCTGCTCGTGGCCATCGCGCTGGCGATGTTCCTCTTCATGCCGTTCGACGTGCGCGGCTACATGTATTACGTGAACTACCGCTTCGCGGAGCTGTTCGCGCTGGTGCTGGTGGCCGCGCTGCCCTTCCCCGCACACGTGTGGGCCCAGCGCGCGCTCGTGACCGCCGCGACCGCCGTGGCCATCTGGTACGGCGTGATGCTCGCCAACCACTTCCAGGCCTTCCAGCGCGAGGCGGATTCGCTCGACTCGATCATTCCGACCGTCGGCGACAAGCCGAAGATCATGGCGCTCAGCTTCGACACCTCGAGCGCCGTGGCCTCACACCCCGTGTACCTCCACGCCGCGAGCTATCTGGCGCTGGCCCACGGCGGCATCACCTCATTCTCGTTTGCATCGACCGCGCACTCGCCGCTGGCGTACCGGGGCGACCCGCCGCCGGCGCCGGTGTCGGAGTGGGCCGCAAACCAGTTCGACTACAACGCGTACGGCCACTTCTACGACTACTACCTGGTCCGCGCGCCCATGCAGATCGACCCGAACCGGCTCTTCCGCGGGCACGCCGACGAGACGCGCGTGGCCTCGCAGTCGGGCGCGTTCGTGCTCTACACGCGCCGCTGAGCGTTGGCAGCGCACGCCACCGCGGTTGGCCTTTCGCGCCAATTCGCCCGCGCCGCCCGAGGGGACTGACCGCGCGCGCCACCTGTGCAGACCGCCCGCGCCAAACGCGCCCGAGCACGCAATCCGTTGCCGACCGGTTCGAGAATCCCTTCACGAACTGCGAGGCACACCATGTCGACCAATAAGGCCGTCCGGACGCTGCACAACGACCTCACCCGCCTGAAGAGCGCCGAGTCCAAGGTCTCCAAGGCCGAGGCCGCGGAGAAGACCGCGAGCGCCGATGAGCAGAAGGCGCTGGCCGCCATTCAGGCCCAGGAGACGCAGCTCATCGACTCCTTCGTGTCCGCTCCCCCGACCGACGCGACGCAGCGCGCGCAACTGCTCAACCAGCTCTTCAACCTCGGCCAGTCGGCGGTGAAGACCCAGGACGCCGGCGACGCCAAGATCGCCGCCGACAAGAAGGCCATCACCTCCGACAAGAAGGCCGTGACCGCGGACCAGAAGACCGCCCTCAAGGACCTCAAGCCGGCCGAGTACCACCTGAGCCTCAAGGACACGAACGCCGCCCGCAAGCAGCTCGGCCTCAAAGCGCTCACCAAGCCCGTGCGCGACAGCTTCAAGCCCGGCAGCTTCCACAAGGGCCCGGGCACCGAGTACGGCGCCGACACCTCCAACTGGCAGAGCAACGCGGAGTTCCAGGCGTCCATCAAGGGCAAGCCCTTCGCCGCGGTGAAGGCCAGCGACGGCACCGCCGCCAACCAGGCCGACTTCAAGTCGCGCTGGAACGAGCTCGGCAAGCTCGTGGACTCCGGCAAGATGAAGCTCCGCATCGCGTACCACTACCTCGAGCCGAACGAGAGCGGCGTGGCGCAGGCCAAGACCTTCCTCAACACCGTGGGAATCCACGGCAAGCTCAAGGCCGGCACCCGCCTGGCGCTCGACTGGGAAGGCGGCGCGCTCAGCCAGCCCAGCGTGCTCCGCGACGCGGCCAACTACATCCACAAGGTCACCGGCGTGTGGCCCATCGTGTACAGCAGCGCGGGCAACGCGAGCGCGGCGCACGCGGCGGCTCCGAACTCGCCGCAGTGGCTGGCCGCGGTGGCCGACAACGCCGGTGACGCGCTGCCCGTCTCCATGCGCAACCGCAACGTGCCCTTCTTCCAGTACTCGTGGAAGCCGTGGGACGAGGACCAGTTCAACGGCAACCTGAAGGCCCTCGAGAAGTTCGCGGGCTACTGAGCACGAGCTCCCGAGGTCGCAGCAATCAGGCACCGACGCCCGCCCCCCGGCGCGTCGGTGTTCTGGTTCTTGCGGGCTGCGTCTACTGGTTGGGCTTGGCGAAGAGCGAGGTGATCGCCCCGGCCTTCACCACCACGGTGTACTGCCCCGCGACGGCACCCTGGTCGTTGTAGGTGGTGAGTCCGAACGTGTCCGAGGGCGGCACGTTCATGATCAAGAGCCGCCCCGAGGCGTCGGTCGCGTGCGCCGAGAGCGAGGGGAACCCACCGGCCACGTAGAGGATGAGCATGCTCGGGTCGGTGGTGGTGGTCGTCAGCGTGGCGCCGGCGACGGGCAGATCCTGGCAGTCGTGGATCTCCGCGAGCAGACCGCCCTTCGTGTCCAGGTTCGGGTTGCCGAGGATCGGTCCGTATTGAATGCGGTCCTGCTGCGAGAACGTCACCGGCACCAGGCTCAACGCGTTGATGAACGGCTGCGTGTACACGAGATTCTCGAGCACGCCCGCATCGCCGGTCAGGTTGGGATCCACAGCGTCGACGTAGCCGATGAACGGCCCGCCATCGAGCGGCGCGTGCAGCAACACGGTGCCACTGGAGTCGGTGATGCCGGTGTCGACGGGGCTCGAGCAGGTGAGATCGTCGGCGAAGCAGAGGTTCGCGTTGAGGCCCACGTCGTACAAGCCCGGGCCGCCGAGCACGCTCTCGACCTCGTCTTCGAAGACGAGCGTGAGCGGCGCGCTCGGCCCTGTGGCACGCAAGGTGGGCTCGTTGCCGAGGCAGCTCCAGTCGCCTTGCCCGGTGGTGCCCGTGGTGCCGCCGCTGCTGCCCGAGGACGCGCCGCTGCTGGAGCTGCTCGACGACGACGAGGTGCTCGCGCCCGCCGTGGTGCTGCCGCTGCTCGACGACGACGCGCTCCCGCTGCTCGAGGAGGAGGCTGTGGACCCCGTGGAGCTGCTGCTGGAGCTACCGGTCGACGACGCCGCGCTCGATGCGCTCGAGCCGCCCGTGCTCGCGCCCGTCGACGCCGACGAGGCCGAGCTCCCGCTGCTCGACGCCGATGATGGGAAGACCACCGGGTGCGGGCAGCGGTTCGGGTCCTGGTCGCCGGTGACGCAGTAGTTGAGCTTGCAGACGGCCGCGTTCGGGCAGTCCTCATCGGCGTGACAGGCCACGCACGCGAACGACTGCGTGGTGGACTGCTGGCAAGCGATGAGGGGCACCGCGAGGACCAACACGAAGATTAGGTGTCGAAGCATGGGGCTCACGGGTCTGCGGAGCTCACCGACGCGGAAGAGCTTACGCCAAAGCGCGAGCCCGGCGCACCGCAGGGATCCAATTTTTCGCGCCGCGAAGTTTCATGAATGCGTGCGCGAAGACGCGGCTACGCTCCAACCAGGAGGCTTCATGGCTTCGAGCGCCGCGAGGATCCTCGCGCTCGCGTTGAGCGCGACGGCACCCGCATCGAGCCTGGACTGGCCCTTCCCTGCCGCTGCGCCGGCGGCGTCGCCGATGGCGCCCGAGGTCGTCGAAGCCGAGCTGCCCGCGCATGCCATCGCCGAGGTCGGCGCGCGCGCGCCCGAATGGCCCGTGCGCGGTCAGCTCGACGCGACGAACCACTTCGAGCCCGAGTACGCACACGACGTCGTGCTCGACGGTTCGTTCGTGCTGGTTGCGGCCAACTCTGGGCTCTGGGTGCACGACGCGGCGAACCTGGTGCGACGCGGGCGGCTCTTCGCGGGCCCGGTCGCCCACCTCGCGGTCTCGCGTGATCTCAAGACCCTCGCGTTCGTGGCGAGCGCGGCGAAGGGCGCGGACGACCTCTGGGTGTTGGGCTTGCCCGGTCTCGAGGGCCGCTGGCACCTGAAGGCCGAGGACGTGCGGCGGCTGCGGTTCTCGGACAGCGGCGATGAGCTCTTCGTCGCTTCGGGCGACGACGTGCTCGTGCTCCCGCTCGCGACGGGCGTCGCCACGCGCATGCCCGTGCGCTCAGCCGTCAACGACGTATGCGCCGTGCCCGGTCGCCCGGACCTCGTGACCGCGGCGCACAACGGCGACAGCGTGGACATCCTCACCATCCCCGCGGCGATTCCCGTGATCCGCACCGAGTCGATGGCTCGCGAGCGCGGACTCGTGACCTTCACGCGCGATCAGGAGGCGTGCACCTTCCTGACCAGAGGTCCGGTGCTCTTCGGCGGCGGCGACGACAACATGGTCTGGCGCGTCACCGATCCGCTGGGCAACAAGCCGCGCATCTCGCGCGCCGCCGAGCTCGACGGAAACGTGGTCGCGCTCGACGTCACCGGCGATGGGCTGCTCATCGCCGCCGACGATCGGCCCGAGCTCGTGGCCCTGACGCCCGAGGGCAAGCGCGTGGCTGCACACCAACCGTCGCTCGGTGGAGAAGTTCGAGTATCGACCGGTGGTGCTGGCAGCGGGTCCCAGCGAGGTCTTCGCGGCCGTCGACGGGACGCTGGTGCGCTGGCAGCCCAAGACCAAGAAAGCGTGGCTCTCGGACGACTACCTGCGCCAGGGCGCGCAAGCGCAGTCGGCACCGCTCGAGTCGGGGACGCTGATCCTGGTCGCCGAGGGCGTCGGCGGCGATCGGGCGTGGCTGCAGCGCGCGCCCGCGAAGCCCGGGTTGCAGCAGGGCACGCTCCTCGGGCCCATGCCTGCGGACCCGCGACTCTTGCGGCTCGCGCACGACGATGTGCTCGTGGAGGGAAAGCACAACGGCCTGCCGCGGCTGGTCCTCGTTCCGGCGGGCGGCGCACCGCAGAAGCCGATCGAGATTCCATTCATCGCGAGCGACATTCAGATCAGGCCCGATCAGGAAGAGGTCGCGTTCATGAGCTCCCGCGGCCAATTCGCGACCTTCGATCGCGCGACCAACAAGGTCACCGCTCGCGGCAAGCTCGCAGGCAAGGGCGCGGGCGTTCGCTGGAACCCGACCACGGGTCACTGGGAGCGTTACGAAACTGGCGACTGATGCGCGCCTGATCAAACCTGATCGGCTCTCGCAAAAATCCGATCAGGAACTGCGTGCGTGATAGCGTCCGCGCGCACCTCGGGAGGGGCGATGCGAATCCTGATCCTCGCTTTGGCGATGGCGCTGATCGCAGGTTGCAGCCCGGCAAAGAAGGCCGCGACGATCTGCACCGAGGACGATTGCGCGGCGGGGCTCTCGTGCATCGCGGGCGACTCGACCATCGACCTCGCGGGAGGCACCTGCACGGCGACCCCCGCGTCGTTCAAGACTTGCACCAGGTCCTGCACCACCGACGCCGACTGCGCCGGGCTTCAGGGCGAGATCGCAGGCACGTTCAAGTGCTTCGGCTGTCCCGGCCAGGCGACCTGCGGCCTGACCGCGGGCACCGACGGCGGTTAACGAATCGACGCGCGCCGCAGCCGGTCGGCAATGGCGTAGCCCAGCCCTGCTTCGGACGGGCACGGCTCGGCGAAGAGAACTTCCGCATCGGATGCGTCGAGCGCCCGGAGCGCAGCGAAGAGCCGGCGCGCGGACTCGTCGAGCTCTCCGCGCGCGCTCAGCACCTCGACGCGCACACGCCGCGCGCTCGTCCGCTCGAGCCGCGCCTGAAGCTCGGCCGCGTCGCCCGATTGCGCGAGCACGCCAATCGACGCGGGCAGCTCGCCCGAAAAAGTCGGGCTCTCGAGACCCGTCCCCAGCGGCCCGGCGAGCAGGTGCAGCGGCTTTCGCGGCGCGTAGTGGCTCGCGAGCAGGCCCGGCGAGAGCTGGGCCACGTCGCCGCTCTGCGACGCGCGCGCGACCGGCCGACCCAGCAGCTTCTCGACGTCCTCGCGCGGCGCCCCGCCCGGACGGAGCAACACCGGCGCTTCGTCGTCGAGCAGCAACACGGTCGACTCGACGCCGAGCTGGCACGTCCCGCCATCGAGCACGAGGCCGATGCGATCGCCGAGCTCGCTCACCACGTCGGCGGCGGACGTCGGGCTGATGCGGCCAAAGCGGTTCGCGCTCGGCGCCGCGAGCGGCACGCCCGCGGCGCGGATGAGTGCCTGAGCGACGGGATGCCGCGGCATGCGCACGGCCACGCGCGGCAGCCCGCTCGTCACCAGATCGGGAACCTTCGGCCCGCGCGGCAGCACCAGGGTGAGCGGCCCGGGCCAGAACGCGTGGATGAGCGCCTCCGCCTGCTCGCGAACGACCTCCGAGAGCCGCGCGCCGTCCACGAGCCCGAGCTGCTCGAGCGGCGCCAGGCCCGGAGCATCCGGCGCGACGTGCACGATGAGCGGATCGAACGTCGGCCGCTCCTTGGCCGCGAAGATTCGCGAGACGGCCGCCGCGTCGAGCGCGTTCCCCGCGAGCCCGTAGACGGTCTCCGTCGGCATGCCCACCAGCTCGCCCCGGCGCAGCGCCTCGGCAGCACGCGCGATGTTCTCGGGCGAAGGCGTGAGCAGCGCTGCGGTCACTTGCCCTTCTTCTTCTTGCCCGGCTTGCCCTTCGCCGGCGGCGCCGCGTGCGCGGACGCCTTGACCACCGCCGGCTTGGCGGCTGCGGCGGCCGGGGCCTTGGCTGCTGCTGGCGCGCCGGCGTCGGGCGTCGCCGCGGGCGCGGGGGCTGGCGCAGGCGCGGGTGCCGGCGTCGGAGCGGGCGCTGGCGCCGGCGTGGGATCGGGCGCATTGGCTGGACGCGCCACGGGCTTCATGGGCTGCGGACCTTCGAGCTCCTGGTCGCACGCGCCCACAGAGAACGCAGCCAGGGCCAGGATGAAACGAAATGGTTTCATTCGAAGTCCATCCAGACGCCGTTCACCCGCCGTTGGTGCGGCCGGTATGCCGCCTTGTACGACAACGAGCCGCAGTCGGCCACGAAGAGCCCCAGGTAGAACCAGCGGCGCCCCTCGAGCCGGGTGAACTCGATCTCCTTCAGCTTCGAGTAGACGCCCAGCGAGCGCGCCTCGAGATCCGGATCGAAGAAGTGGTACACGCCTGAGACGGCCTCCCGCCCGAAGTCGAGGATGCTCACCGCCACCAGCTTGCCGTCGAGATGGTACTGCACCTCGCGGGTGTCCACGCAGGTCTGGAGCAGGTGCGTGCGGTAGTCACGGCCGCTGCTCTCCTCGCCCGTGCGCGAGAGGCCGCGCTCCAGCTTGTGCCGGTTGTAGAGCTCCAAGTGCCGCGCGGTGAGCTCCGGCGGCCCGAGCTTGGCGACGATCTCGCCTTCGTTGCGCTTCCAGGCGCGCTTCTGGGTGCGGTTGGGCGTGAAGCGATTCACATCGACGCGGATGGGCTCGCAGGCCTGGCAGCTCGCGCACTGCGTCCGATAGAGCAGCGGCCCGCTGCGGCGCGTGCCCACTTCGAGGAGCTGGTCGAAGGTCTCGGCGTCGAGCGGCTGCACGGGCAGGTGCAGCGGCATGCGCGCGATCTGGCCCGGCAAGTAGGGGCACGGCTCGGGCGCGTCATGGACCAGCAGGGTCTTCACACCCGAAGAATAGCGCTGACCCTTCCGCCAGCCACCAGCCACCAGCCACCAGCCACTGCCTTCAGTGATCGACGTTCTCGATGAGCCGCTCGTAGAACGCGATCGCGTCGCCGAGGTCCTTCACGCCCACGCGCTCGTCGGTGCCATGGATGCGCGGCAAGTCCGTCGGCCCGACGTGCAGCGGCCCGAAGCGATAGATGGGCCCGCCGAGGATCTGGCTGTGCCGCGAGTCGGTCGCGCCCAACACCAGCGACGGCGCCACGATCGTCCCCGGATACATCTCGCGAATCGTCTTCTCGATCGCGCGATAGCCCGGCCCATCGACGGGCGCTTCCGGCGACGGCTCGCTGCGCGTGTCACCCACCGCATTCACGTCGACGCGCGCATCCGCCACGGCCTCGCGCACGTGCGCGAGCACACCTTCGATGGAGTCGCCCGGCAGGATGCGGAAGTTCACCACCGCGCGCGCGGTGATGGGCAGCACGTTCTCCTTGGAGCTGCCCTCGAGCATCGTCGGCGCGGTCGTGGTGCGCATCATGGCGTTGCCCGCGGGCTTGGCCATCTGCGCACGCATCACCAACGACTCGGTGAGCCACAGGTTCGCGAGCGCCACCTGCTGCGGCAGCGGCATGTGCGGCCCGAGCAGCTCGAACTGCTTGCGGCTGATGTCCGTGATGCGCGCGGGCATGGGGTGCGCCTCGAGCCGCGCGAGCGCATTGGAGAGAATGCCCACCGCCGTCTCACGCGGCGGCATCGACGAGTGCCCGCCCTCCGCATGCACCGCCAGCTCCACGGTCAGGTACCCCTTCTCGGCGATGCCCACGAGCGCCACGTCGCCGGGCACGCCCGGGATGAGGTCGTGGGTGATCGCCTGGCCTTCGTCGAGCACCATGAACGGCTTCACGTTCCGCGACTTGAGCAGCTCCGAGATCTTCACCGCGCCATCGCGACCGCCGATCTCCTCGTCCGCGCCGAGCGCGAGCAGCACCGTGCGCTTGGGCTGGAAGCCGCGCTTCACCATCGCCTCCACCGCTTCGAGCGTCGCAATGAGCGCGCCCTTGTCATCGATGGCGCCGCGGCCCCACACGAAGCCGTCCTGCACCTCGCCCGCGAACGGCGGCACCGTCCACTTCGACTCCGAGCCCTTCTCCACCGGCACCACGTCCTGGTGCGCGAGCAGCAGCAACGGCTCCAGGCTCGGGTCGCTCCCCTTCCAGGTGAAGAGCAGCGCCGCCGGCCCGACCGACTCGTGCGGAAGCGCGCGATAGACGTTCGGATAGGTGGCCTCCAGGAACTGGTGCAGCCCGTCGAACGCGGCGGTGTCGGTGAGCTTGCGGTCCTGGTTGGAGATGGTGGCAAAGCGGACGGCCTTGGCCAGGTGCGCAGCAGCCGCGGCTGCGTCGACGGCGGCGTGTTGCGCGGGCGGCACCTCGAGCTGAGCGGGGTGGAAGCGCGCGGTGCGCACGGCGACGGGGATCGCCAGCACCACCAGCACGAGGAGCACGCCAACGAGCAGCCGCTTGAACATCGCGTCGCCTCCGGTGTCCGTCCAGGGTCGGGCACTCTACACGCCGCGCAGGAAACGCCGGAGTCTCTGCAAGTCACGGGCGCCGCACGGCTGCTTCTGCTACAACCAGCCTCGCTCCTGCTCGCCGCCATGGCTCAAGTCCGCGCGTACATGATGTCGTTCGTCGGCTTGCAGCTCACCACGGGCCGCGACCGCTTCCCCGAGCGCTTTCCGCATCCCTGGCTGGTCTGGGAGCCGGGGGCGTGGCACGTGCCACAAGCAGGCGCGCACCGCACGCAGCTGCCCACGCATGAGAAGCGGCCCGGCAGGGGCGACGCGCTCTGCTTCGAGATCGCCCTGCAGCCGGGCGGCAAGCTGCACGCCGGCCGCTCGGACGCGCACGCGCTGGTGATCAACGACGCCACCTTCTCGCGCGATCAGTTCCTCATCCAGCGCTCGACGTCGGACGACTGGACCATCGAAGCGATGCCCAACGCCTCGGCGGCCACGCTCGACGGCGCGCCCATCACGCGCGCGCCGATGCCGCTGAGCTCTGGAAACACCATCGTCGCCGGCGACGTGACGCTGCGCTTCTACTTTCCGTTCGACTTCGTGGCCCGCATCGACAGTGAGATAGCGGGCGGCAAGCTCTAGCTCGTTTCCGGGAGTGTCCCCATGCGCCGCGTCCTGCCCTTCCTGCTGCTCCTCGCTGGTTGCGCCAACATGTCCGCGGGTCGGCCGACCACGGTGTTCCCGCCGCTCCCCGATGAGGACTCCGGCGCCGTGGCGGTGCACGACCAGGGCCTGGTGACGGTGCTCGAGCACCGCGTGGCGGTGCACAACGGGTGCTACGCGGTGCAGCGGCCGAACGGCGCGGGCATCATCCGCTGCGGCGTGGGGCAGCTGGAGTGGGTGGTGGCGCAGAGCGTGGCCGAGGGCGTCGACGACTTCGACAACCTCAAGGACGCGATGAAGTACGACGCCGAGCGAGAGCAAGGCCAGTTCGAGGACAAGGAGTTCTCGTGCACGGTCGGCGGGGCGCCCGCGAGCTGCCGCGCGTATGGCTTCCAGCCCCGCGACGGCTCGCCCGCGCGCACCACGCTCATCGGCCTGGCGCAGCTGCCGGGCAAGGCGCTGGTGGCGCAGTGCGTGGCCAAGGCCGGCGGGACCGATTCGATGAAGCCGGTGTGTGCCGAGATCTTTGAGGCGAAGCAGTAAGCGCTGCCGCTTCTGAAACCCCATCCCCTTCCCCGTCTTTCGCGGGCGAAGGGGATTCATTTTTGTATTCAAATATTAGTTAACAAATCAGCTCCCCTCCGCGTGAGACGGCCAAGGGCTCTCTACGGTTTCACCGGATCCGCCGCCCCCAGCGCCGATCCATACGGGTTCAAGAACGGATTGAAGAATGCCGGCAGCCCGTCCTTGCCTGAGGGCAGCACCATCACCTTCGTGTTGTTGCCGGACATGGCCGTGCTCAGCGCCTCGATGGACTTGAGCTTCACGTAGTTCGCCGTGAGGTTCACCGCCTCCGCCTGGATGCGCGCCTTGTCTGCCTCGGCGTGGATGCGCGTGGCCTCCGCTTCGCCCTTGGCGCGGATCTCCGACTGCTCCGCCTCGGCCTCCACCCGCTCCTTCTCTGCCTTGCGCTTCACCTCTTCGAGCTGGAGCTGCCGCTCGGCGTCGGCGATGGCTTGCTCGCTGCGCAGCTTCTTCTCCAGCGCCTCGGCCTCCAGCGCGCCCTGCCGACGCGCGCGCTCCACCTCGGCGTCCCGCTGCGCGAGCTTCAAGTCGGTCTCGCGCGCCACCAGCATCTGGTCGTTGGCGGCCTTCTTGTCCGCTGCGGCCTCCACCTCGGGCGGCAGGTCGAAGTGTTGAATCGCCACTTCTGACACTTCGATGTGCTGACCTTGCAAGTGCTCGAGCAGCGCCTCCTGGATGGAGTGCTCCACGGTGTGGGTGTTCGTGGCAATCTCCAGATGTGTGTAGTGCGCCGACGCGTCGCGCGTGGCCGCGTACACCGCGGGCTTCACCTGCTGGTCGTAGAACTCGGGGCCGACGTCGGTGTCGAGCCGGTAGAGCTCGTTCGCGTTCGGCCGCACCACGACGACCACCTCCAGGTCCATGTGCAGGCCGTCCTTGGAGTGGATGTGGATGTCCTCTTTGTGCGAGCCCCAGCGCAGGTCGTAGATGAGGTAGCCGTTCCACGGCAGGTGCCAGTACCAGCCGGGCCCCACGGGATCCGGGTTCATGCCGCTGGCTGCGGAGTAGTAGAGGCCGCGCTCATGGCCGGCGATCACGGTCGCGCAGCCAGACAGAGACAAGACGATGCCCATCAGGGCGACTGAACGCGCCATGCTTCGCTCCCAGCGAGAGTGTGCGAAGTGTCAGGAGCAAAGCGCGTTCCCGCCGCCAAGGCCGCAGAACTGCGCGCAGGCGCACGCGCGCGCACACCCGCGTCCAACAAGAAAGTTGGATGTATCGATTGCGCTGAACTTTCAGGTGCCCGCGTCGGGGGTGCCCGCGTCGGGCGCGAAGGCCACACACGCGCCGGCGTAGCACGCGGCCACGAGCGGCTGGCACGTGGGCGGTGAGGCTGTGCACCCGCCGTCGAAGCCGGTTCCCAGGCAGACCTGCTCGAAGGCCGAGGCCCGCGCCTGGTCACCGTCGACCCGGACGGGGTTGTAGGCGCACGGCGACGGGCAGTAGCAGTTGCCGCTCACCGTCACGTTCTTCGCGTAGTGGCTCAGCGTGCAGTCGGCGTCGGTCGTGCATTCGCACTCGAGGTTGGAGCCCTGGCAGCTCGCCTCCGGGATGAGGCCAGCGTCGACGCCGGCGTCGTCCTGGGGGTTCGCCGATGAGTCGCAGCCGCCGAGCGCGCCGAACGCAGCGAGGGCGCCGATCGCCGCCAGCAGGAGCGAACCGCGCACGAAGGAACTGGGCATGGGCGTTGGCCTCCGGCGCGCGAGCTTACAGGCAGAGGCGCACGCGGCGCAGCTTGCAAAGCATCAATCCCACCAAGCGACCGAGCGGGCACGGCGCGCGGAGCCGCCGCACCCTAGAGCCATGGATCGCCCGAAGCTTCCGTACATCGAAATTGGCTACCAGGTCTTCGTGCCAGGAAGCAGCGAGGCGCTCGGCGCGGTGCGCGACGTGGCGCCGGACGGACGGCCGGAGCTGCGCGTGTACGTCGAGAACGCGGGCGACTTCACCGTGCCACTCGAGGCCGTGCGCGCAGTGGTCGAAGAGAAGGTCGTGCTGGACACCGCGCGGCTCCCGGACTCGATGCGCGCCGTGATTCAGCTCGCGCACGCCGGCGAGCAACCCGGCCTCTAGCTCGAAACCAGCCGGCCCCCGAGCGTTGCCTCGCTCGCTTGCGAGCCACGAGCCACCGGCCACTTGCCGAGGGGGCGATCGCTTTCAGACCAAGCAGCGAGCAACGCTTTCAAGCGCGTCCGGGCTTTGCTACACGATTGGCCGTGAGCGACGACCAATCCATCCACGCCTTCCGCCCGGTTCCACGCACGGGCGTCATTTTCGTCACCACCGAGGCCCAGAAGCGCGGCTACCGCGGCGGCGACGCGAGCTGGTGCAACCTCGGTCAGGGCCAGCCCGAGACGGGCGAGCTGCCGGGCGCGCCGGCGCGCATCCACGCGGTGGACACCGCCGTCGACGACCTCGAGTACGCGCCCGTGCCCGGCATCTGGGAGCTGCGCGAGGCGATCGCGGGGCTCTACAACCGGCTCTACCGCAAGGGGATGCCCTCGCAATACTCGGCCGAGAACGTGTCGGTGTGCGGCGGCGGACGCGCGTCGCTCACGCGTGCGGCCGCGGCGCTCGGCCAGGTGAACCTCGGCCACTTCCTGCCCGACTACACCGCCTACGAAGAGCTGCTCGACATCTTCAAGAACTTCACCTCGATTCCGATCTTGCTCGAGGGCGAGCGCGGCTACGGCTTCACCGCCGACGACCTGCGCAAGGAAATCCTCGGCCGGGGCCTCTCGGCGCTGCTGCTCTCGAACCCGTGCAATCCGACCGGCAAGCTGGTGCAGGGCGAGGAGCTTTCACGCTGGGTGAAGGTGGCGCGCGAGCTCGACTGCGCGCTGCTCGTGGACGAGTTCTACTCGCACTACGTGTGGACCGCGCGCCCGGGCCAGCTGCCCGTGGAGAGCTGCGCCCGCTACGTGGAAGACGTGAACCGCGATCCGGTCGTGATCTTCGACGGGCTCACCAAGAACTGGCGCTACCCGGGTTGGCGAACGACGTGGACCGTCGGGCCGAAGCAGGTCATCGACGCGGTGGCCTCTGCGGGCAGCTTCCTCGACGGCGGCGGCTCGCGACCGCTTCAGCGCGCGGCCATTCCGCTCATGGAAGACGAGTACGTGCGCAAGGAGACCATGGCCACGCACGCCGTCTTCCGCGAGAAGCGCGATCGGCTGCTCTCCCGGCTCGAGCGCATCGGCATCCGCACCGACCGCGCGCCCGACGGCACCTTCTACGTCTGGGGCAACGTCTCCGGCCTGCCGGCGCCGTTGAACGAGGGCATGGGCTTCTTCCGCGCCGCGCTGGAGCGAAAGATCATCACCGTCCCCGGCGAGTTCTTCGACGTGAACCCGGGCAAGCGCCGCAGCATGCGCGGCTCGCGCTTCAAGGGCTACGTCCGCTTCTCGTTCGGCCCCAGCCTCTCCGTGGTGGAGAGGGCCGCGGGGATCCTCGAGGAGATGGTGTCGGACGCGACGAAGGCAGCTTAACGATTCTGTTACACCGGAGCAGCGCGATGGAGAACGCAGAAGGCCTGGTGCTCTTCCTGGCGATCATGGGCGCGGCGTTCGTGTACCTGGAGATGACGCGCAAGCCGGACGCCCCGCCTTCGCCGGCTCCCGTTCCGGCGACCGACGAGAAGAAGTCGAATTAGCCGCACCGTTCGACCGCGCGCAGCAACTCCGCAACGCTCCACGCCTGCGCCACGCAGCCCTCGGGCGCGTGCGGCGCATCGCCGCTGAAGACCTCGGCCACCGTCCCCGATTCCCGCGCCCAGTCGCGAAGGTGCTGAAGCTCGCCAAGCAGCCGCGACTTCGAGCTCGAATCGAACGCGAGGTTGGCGTCGACCCAGGCGCCCATCAGCCACGGCCAGACGGTCCCGTTGTGATACGCGGCGTCGCGCGCGCGCACGTCGCCTGCGTAGGTGCCGCGATAGCGCTCGTCCGACGGCGCGAGCGTCCGCAGCCCGAAGGGCGTGAGCAACGCGTCGCGAACGGCTTCGAGCACCGCCAGCCACCGCTCGCGCGCCAAGACCGGCTCCGGCAGCGAGAGCGCGAAGAGCTGATTCGGACGCAAGCTCGCGTCGTCACCCTGCTCACCGTCGACGACGTCGAAGAGATGCCCGCGCAACTCGCACCAGAAGCGCTCGTTGAAGCTCGCGCGCACGCGCTCGCTCTCGCGCAGCAGCGCGTGGTCGTTGGCCCACTTGCCCACGAGCCGCAGTGCTTGAAACCAGAGCGCGTTGAGCTCCACGGCCTTCCCGCGGCGCGGCGTCACCACCCAATCGCCGACCTTCGCGTCCATCCACGTGAGTTGCACGTCGGGCGCACCCTGTCGAAGGAGGCCGTCTGCCGGGTCGACGCCAATGCCGAAGCGCGTGCCCTGAAGGTGCCGGTCGATGATCTCGCGAAGCCTGGGAAGGAGCGCCTGCGCCAGCTGGCCGTCGCTCGTGCGCGCTTCGTAGCGTCCGAGCGCGTGGATGAACCAGAGCGTGGCGTCGGCGGTGTTGTAGGCGATCTCTCCCGGGCCGTCGGGGAAGTGATTGGGAATCAAGCCATCGCGCGTGTGCGCCGCGAAGCGCTCGAGGATGGCGCGCGCCCACTCTCCACGCCGAGTGGTCAGCGTGAGGCCCTCGAGCGCGATGAAGGTGTCGCGGCCCCAATCGGCGAACCACGGGTAGCCTGCGACGACCGTGGGCTCCAGGCCGACCGGCCGGCGAATGAGGAACGCATCCGCCGCAACCGAGAGCTCGCCGAGCTGCTCGCGCCGCTTGCGCTCGCGCTCGAGGCTCTGCGCGCCGTGCCGATGGATGTCGTTCGGTCCGGTGCTCAGCACCAGCGCGCCCTGCTCTCCCGCTTGAAGCGCAAGCTGCAACGCACCCGCGCACTCGACGGGCCCCGCATCGCCGTAGCCGCGCTTCGACTCCAGCGCGCGCACCTCGGTCCGCGTCTGGCGCGGAGTCTTCGCGGCTCGACCACCGACCGCGCGAATGCCGATCTCGCGCCCGCCGGGCCGCTCGACGTTCAGCGAGTCTCCGCTCGCGCGCCACGTCAGCGGCGCGCCTTGCGCATCGAGCGGCTCGTTGTGCCCTCGCACGTTCAGCCAGGGCCGCAGCCGCACTTCGACGGGCGCTGGCCCGAGGTTGCGATAGGTCACGACGGTGGTGTTCTCGCCGTGCACCATGCAGAGCCGCTTCTCGAGCTCGCTCGGCCCGATTCGCCAGCGCCAAACCGGAAGTCCCAGCTCGGTCGAGAAGCGGACGAGGTGCTCACCGTCGTCCGCATCGAGCGAGACATCGTGTCGCCCGATCACCGCGTGCTCCTCGACGTGCTGAACGGAGATCTCGCGTCCTTGCGGAGGCTCGAGCGCCGACACCAGCAGCGCGTGGTAGCTGCGCGTGGGACCACCGGTCGCGGGCCCGAACGCGTAGCCGCCGAGCCCATTGGCGACGAGCCACTCGCGCGTGTCGGCGGGCATCAGATCCAGACGCCGCGCGAGGTCTGGCCCCAGTCGCGCGCGTCGAGGCCGGACACGAGCGGGGCGATCATCGGAATCGAGTCGGCGCGGCGAACGCGGCGGCCACCGCCGGCGCTCTCAGCCAGCTCGAACGGCCAGGCGCACTCCCAGAGCACGACCTTCGACAGACCCGCTCCGTGGGCCGCACGGCGCGCAGCCTGAATCAATGCGAGCGCCTCATCGCTCCGCGTCGCCGCCAGCCAGAGGATGACGAGCTGGTCGTTCTTGAGATCGCCGGCCCAGACCGCTCGGCCGCGTCCAGCGCGCGCACCGTGCCACGGCGGCCGGGGCTCGTCGACCAGCTGGGCATAGATGCGCTCGCGCTCGATGTGCCAGTCGAGCTGCACGGCGCTCGGGTAGAGCAGCAGCGCGTCGTCTGGCTCGGGGGCGTCGGCGAGCGCTGCGCGCAGGTCGTCCATCGACTCGCTGAAGACGGCGTCGCACACGTTGGCGGGCGCGCCCGCCTCCGGCGAGAAGAGCCTCTCCAGCGCCGGCCGGGCCGCGTAGCCCACGCGCGCGTAGATCGACTCACCGACATCCGAGAACAGAATCGAGGCAAGCGCGCCCTCATCGCGCAGCCGGGGCAGGAGCTTTTCGAATATCGCGCTCGCGTAGCGCTTGCCGCGCAGCCGCTCCTCCACGAACACGCTGGCCACGCCCTCGACGACGCGCTTCTCGCCGCGAAAGCGCGCGCCCATGGCGAACGTCTCGCACGAGGCAAGCACCTCGCGCTCCTCAACCAGAAGCCACGTGCGCATCGCCGTGGCCGCCCAGGCCTGCGCGCGCAGCCGCCTCTCGCGCTCGAGGTACTGCTCGGGGGTGAGGCGCTGTCCCCAGGCGGGATACGTCAGGCGATCGCGCAGCTGCCTCTCGAAGTCGCTCGCGCGCTGCAGCTCCATGGCCTACTGCCCGCTGCTGTCGCCAGCCGGCGCCGGTGCCGAGCTCTCTTGCGCCACGGTGGCCGCGATGAGCTGGTTCACGTCGAGCTTCTGGATGGCGGCGCCGCCCTTGCCCGAGGGCACGAAGATGAGCTGCTTGCCCTGCAGCGCTTCGGCGATGCGCAGCTTCACCATGGTCTTGCCGCCGCTGGAGGCGAGCGCCTCGTTCTGCTTCTTGATGGCCTCGGCCTCCGCGGCGCGCTCGATGACGATGGCCTTGGCGCGCTGCTGGTTCTGGAAGAGCTGCGCGTCGGCCTGGAGCTCGATGGTCTCGAGCCCGCCCTTGGCGGTGGCGAGCTGCTGGTTCACCTGGCCGATGGCCTGCTGGAGGTTGCGCTTCGACTGCTCCGCGGCGGCCTTGGCCTGCGAGCGCAAGCCGGCCGTCTTCTGCTCGGCGAGCTTCTTGTCGCGGATGACCTCTTCGTAGGCCGGGTTGAAGTGGTACTCGCCGAGGATCACCTGGGAGACGATCACGCCCTGCGGCTTCAAGACCGCGTTGAGCACATCCTCCGCCTCCTGGGCCTTCGCGAAGCGCTTGTCAGAGACGTAGAAGTCCTCCGACTGGAGGCCGTTGAGCACGTCGCGAACCACGCTGCGGCACACGGGGCGCACCAGCTTCTCCTTCACCTGCGCGGTGTCGTCGCCCACGTACTGCAGGAGGTAGCCGACCTTCGTCTCGTCGATCTGCCAGACCACGGTCACGTCGACGCGGATGTCATTGCCGTCGAGGGTCTTGAAGAAGATGTCGTCCTCGCCGCTGCGGTCGCCCTTCTGGGAGTCGCGCACCATCACCAGGTTCTGCAGCGAGCGGTCGAAGGTGTGCCAGTCGGTGATGAACGCGGGCACCGGATAGGTGGCGCCGGGCTGCTTCACGTCGGGCTGGACGCCGGTGGCTGCGCCAAAGAACGGAACCTTGTAGGTGAGCACGCCCACCTCGTTGGTGCTGGTGTGGTGGCAGGTGCAGCCCGAGACCGGCATGGCGGCAACCGCCAGCGCGAGGGCGAAGTTCCGGGTGGAGCGCTGGATCATGGCGTCACGTCGAAGCGCTTGAGCGCGCTCTTGAGGTCGAGCGGGTTGGTGCCGCCCTCACCGTCGCTGGGAAGCACGATGACCTTGGTGCCCTTGAGCGCGTCGGCCATCTTCAAGCCCACTTGATATTCGGAGCCGGTGCCCTGGTAGGCCAGTGCCTTGAGGCGCGTGCCCTCGGCCTCGGCGAGCTTGATCTCCTTCTCGCCCTCGGCGGCCTTGGTGCGCTGGTAGAGCTCGGCCTCGGAGTCGAGCTTCTGCTTCTCGGCGTCGCCCTTGGCGAGCTCGACCTTCACCGCGGCCTCGCCCTCGGCCTCGATCTTCTTGCGCTCGGCGTCGGCGGTGGCCATCTCCGCCTCGGCCATGTTCTTGAAGACGGTCTGGTCCTGGATCTTCCGCTGCTCGATGGCGTCCTGGTACGCCTTGTCGTAGCTGTACCGGCGAACGAACACGCCCATGGCCTTCACGCCGTTGGGCACCAGCTCGCCATTCAAATCATCGAGCGCGAGCTTCGACTTATCTTCGCGCTTTTGCACATTGTAGAAGTCCTCGGCGTCGAGCTCGCCGAAGCGCTTGCGCAGGATCTGCTCCGCGCGTGGAATCACCAGCTGGCTCTCGTAGGCGGTGCCGCGGCCCACGGTGGTCATTACCTTGAACGGATCCTCGATGCGGTACAGCACGGAGACGTCCACCGTGACCGCGTAGCCCTCGCTGGTGGTGATGTTCAGCGCGGGGACCCGCAAATCCTCGTTGTCCGAGCGCTCGTTGGGATCGTTGGTGAGGTTGAGCACCTGCAGGTCGGTGGGGAACGTGAAGAGGTGCTCGCTGGGGCCCACGAAGTGCAGCCCGGTGTGGAGCACGCCCGGCTGGATGCCCGAGCCCGGCCCCACGGTCACCACCTTGATGGCGGACTCGTTTGGACCGACATATACGCTGAAGATATTGTATATAAACAATACAGCCACGGCCGTGGCAAACACGAGGTACAACAGTCGTCCTCGTGGCGTGCCGAAGACGCGCTTGCTGGCGCCTTTCAAGTCTGGCGTCGGGCTCATCGGTTCCCCTCCGATTCCTTGGTTCTCGATCCGTTCAAGCCGCCCTCTTCCGCGCTGGCCACGTCGGCCACGGGCTGCGGCTTGTCATCCGTCAGGCCCAGCGGCTGGTAGAGCTTCTGCGCCTCGGCCGCAGCGGCCATCTCTTCCATGATCGCCTCGATCTTCTTGCGGAAGCGGCGCTTGTGCCACGCCACCTGCATGTCCGGAATCAGCGGCGCGCCGATCATGGTCAGAAACGCGAAGAAGTCCCACTCGGTGGGGATGGGGATGAACGGCAACTTCACGCACAGCCCACCGATCACGAGGCCGCCGCCCGCATACGCGAGGCGCGCAAGCAGATCTCCGCCGCGCCAGACGCCGTACTCGTTCTGCTCCAGCGCGGTCTCCTTCTCGGCCACGGCCGCGTAGCGCGGGAAGGCGTCGTGGAGCACGGCGTGCTCCAGGTTCTCCCAGTCGTCCTTCTCCTGGCCGGTGCCGGCGCTGGCGGCGAGCTCGTCGTAGCTCTTCTTCACGCTGGCGAGCTCGTCCTTGAAGATGCCCAGCAGCTCCTGGCGGACGGCGGGCGTCCACGGCCCCAGGCCCGGCCGGCGGCGCTCGGCCGCGGCGATGAGCACGGAGGTCACGAACGGCAGGCTGAACCTGTCGGAGAACATGGCGCGCGCGAGTGTATGCGAGGGCTCCCCGACGCGGTATCGACTTGGCCAGGGCCAGATTTCACAGCCCGTCTGCCCGCTTGACGACCGGCCAGACGGCTCGACAGCACGTGGACGCTGCGTCAAGGTCCTTGTCCAGGCGCTTGCCTGAGTGCCGCCAGCTTTTCTACAAAGCTCCGCCCGGCGCCGCCCGGGTCCCGAGGTCTCTTCATGTTCCGCACTGGCTCTCTCTGCGTCGCGCTCGGCGCTCTGGTGATGTTCGGCTGCAACAGCACCAAGGCATCGACCACCACCACCACGGGCGCGGCGACCAGCGCCACCAACGGCGCGGGCAGCACGACGTCGCAAGTCACCGGAAACGGAACCAACGGCACCAACGGCGCGGGCAGCAACGGCGCGTCCACGAACGGTACCGGCGCGACCACCGGCCCCACGGGTACGAGCGGCACCAGCGCGACCACGTCCAGCAACGGCGGGGGCAGCACCACCGGCGACTGCGTGCCCGACGGCCAGTTCGCCTCGGACCCCACCCAGTGCTGCAGCGGCTTCGCCGACAGCAGCGGCTACTGCGGCTCGAACGCCACCAACGGCAATGGCAGCGCGAGCGCCACCACCAGCGCGGGCTCCACGGGCTCGGGCAGCACTACCGGCCCCAACACCTCGGGCACCACCAGCGGCACCAACGGCGCGATCAGCTTCGGCGGCGGCTGGATTCCGGATGACGCGGGCTACACCCCCGCGACCGACGGCGGCGGCGCCACGATCGTGGTCATCGACACCGGGGCGGACGCGAGCTCCTCCAGCAAGTTCGGCGGCGGGACCGATCCCAATGCGCCGCAGATCGTCTACCCGCCCAACGGCGTGCTCGTGCCGCCGAACATGAACTCGCTCGAGTTCCACTTCATCCCCGGCGCGGGGCAGACGCTCTTCAAGCTCGAGCTGCACTCGCCCACGGCGACCATGGACATCTACACCGGCTGCACCGCGGTGGGCTCGGGCTGCGTGTACAGCACCGGGGCCACGTTCTGGAGCCAGTTCGTGAACACGGCGCGCGGCACGGCGCCGGTGACGTACACCATCAGCGGCGTGAACGGCACGAGCCCGGGCGCGGTGGGCACCTCGGCGCAACAGACGATCGCCTTCAGCGACCAGGACATCACCGGCGGCATCTACTTCTGGAACACGAGCGGAGAGGTGGACCGCTACGACTGGGGCCTGCCGGGCTCCGCGCCGGAGACGTGGATGGCCGGCAACCCGGTGAGCTGCGTGGGCTGCCACGTGCTCTCGCGCGAGGGCAACAAGGCCATCGTCGACCGGGGCATCCCCTCCCCGCAGACGGTCACCAACAGCTACGTCGACGTGGCGACCACGCAGCCGCTCACCACGAGCTCCGGCACCGGACTCTCCGGTGGCGGCAACCTGTTCTTCTCCTTCTCGCCGGGCGGCGGCTTCGCGCTCTTCAGCAACGGCAACAAGATCGGCTGGCGCGACCTGAGCTCGGGCGCAGTGCTGGGCACCAACATCACCAGCGGCAGCATGCCCGACTGGTCGCCGAGCGGGAACGACATGGTCTTCGCCAAGCCGCAGCAGAACCCGTTCATCGGCGAGCCGGGCGTGACCTCGGCGTCCATCGAGACCATGCACTTCAACGGCTTCGGATGGGACCCGGCCGCGCCGCTGGTGTCCTTCAGCGGCGAGAACAACTACTACCCGGCGTACGCGCCCACCGGCGACTGGGTGGCCTTCAACCGCTCGCCCAGCAACGTGGACTCCTTCTCCAACTCGCCGGGCACAGAGATGGACGGCGGCGCGCCGGACGGCGAGCTCTGGGCGGTGGCGGCGGCGGGCGGCACGCCGGTGCGCATGGACGCCGCGTCGAACCCGGGCGCGCTCAGCTGGCCCAAGTGGGCGCCGGTGGTGGGCAGCTACTACGGCGGCAAGGTGATGTGGCTGACCTTCTCCAGCGACCGCGCCTACGGCCTGCGCCTGGGCAACAACCAGGAGACGCAGCTCTGGATGACGGCCTTCGACCCCGACGTCGCCGCCGGCGGCGTGGACCCCAGCTTCCCGGCGTTCTACTTCCCGTACCAGGACATCGGCGGCGGCAACCACATCGCGCAGTGGGTGACCACCATCGTCCGGCAGGACTGCACCACCAACTCCGACTGCCCGAGCAAGGACACCTGCCAGGCCGGCAAGTGCGTCCCCGGGCAGTTCACCCACGGGCTGCCCGTGGCGCACCCGCCGAAGCCGAAGTCTCCGCACGGGCACCACTGAGAAATTGTTTCAATCGCTCGCGCGCACCTGATCTAGCGTCTCCCCTCCACTGAGGGGAGCAACGCCATGCCGAACCCGTTCGTGCACATCGAGCTGAACACCGACGACGTCGCCAAGGCCAAGCAGTTCTACAAGGCCGTCTTCGCCTGGAAGCTGGAGGACATGCCCATGGGCCCGGGCATGACCTACACCATGCTCGACGTGGGCAAGGGCGTGGGCGGCGGCATGCAGGCCAAGCCCATGCCGCAGGCGCCCACGCAGTGGCTGCCCTACGTCGAGGTCGCCGACGTGAAGGCCACGCTGCAGAAGGCCGCCGCGGCGGGCGCCCAGGTGGTGGCGCCGTACATGGAGATCGGCGAGATGGGCGCCATCGGCGTGTTCGTGGATCCCACGGGCGCCGGCATCGGCGTGTGGCAGACCGTGAAGAAGCCCGCGCGCGCCAGGAAGCCCGCCAAGAAGGCGGCGAAGAAGGCCACCAAGAAGAGCGCCAAGAAGCGCCGCTAACGTTGGTCCGGCGGGCTCACCGAGGCGGAGTCGAGGAGGACCTCGACTCCGCTCTCGCGTTCGCGTGAATCAGCGGGCGCCCGGGCGGGGCGGCTTACCTGCGATGAGGCAGCTGTACTGGCACGTGCCGCCGCCATCGTCGACGTAGGTGCAGGCCGTCTCCGAGCTGCAGCCGCCGTTGTTCTCCAGGCCGGCCGCGCTCACGTCGCAAGGGTCGCCCAGCGCGAGCGGCTGGCAGGTGCCGCCCGCCGCGCAGACCGCGTCCAGGCACTGGTCGGCGACGCCGGCGGTGCAGCTGTCGCCGTACGCGAGCTGGGCCACACAGGTGCCGTTCGCGCACGCCTCGAAGGTCTGGCAGTCGTAGTTGTTCTGGCAGGCGTCGCCGGCGCGGACGCGCTGGATGCAGTGGCCGTTGATGCAGTCGTAGTCGTACACGCACGAGCCCGAGCCCGCGTCGTCGCCGGCGCAGGTGTCGCCGAGGCCGCCGTAGCTCACGCAGGTGCCGGGGCCGCTGTCCGGGTTGTCGCAGAAGCCGGTGGTGCAGTAGCGACTGCCGAAGCCGCTGGGGTCGTTGCCGCAGGCCTCGCCCAGGTTCGAGTTGAAGGGCTGGCAGCTGCCGAGGAAGCAGGTGTCCGACGTGTCGCAATTCGACGCCGTGGGATCACACGCGCCGCCATCCGGGATGGGCGCCAGGCAGATCCCGCCGCCGTCGGCGAGGGTGCTGCAGTTCAGGCCGGTCGCGCAGTCGCCGTAGTAGGCGCAGGGCTGGTTCGCGCCGAGCGGAGCGCCGCACGTCGACGTGGTGCCCAGGCACACCAGGCCCGCCTGGCAATCGGTCGCCTGGAAGCAGGAGCCGCCCGTGCCCAGGAAGGCCGTGCACAGCCCGCTGAAGTCGCAGAAGCCCTGGGTCGGGTCGCACTCGTCGCCCTGCGGGCAGCCGGCGTCGACGCCCACGAACGGCGCGCAGACCGCGCCACCGTCGGGGACGTCGGTGTAGTCGCAGTAGCCCTGGGCACACGCGGCGTCCAGGCACTCCTGTCCGAGGTTCGCCGAGCCCACGTAGTGGCAGGTGCCGGTGCCGCAGCCGAACTGGCCCACGGTGCAGTACGGCGTGCCGCCGTCGGGGAACGCCGCGCACTGCTGCGAGAAGGTGCAGCTGCCGCCCACGGGAACGGCGCCCACCACCAGGCCGGAGAGGTCCAGCGAGAGCGGGTTGTTCTGCAGGGTCGCGCCGTCACAGCCCGCGTCGCCCAGGAGCGCGGTCACGCTGGCCACGAGCTGCGCCGCGTTGGCCGAGACCGCCAGGGTGCCGTCCGACACCGAGTCGCGGATGAGGGTCGGGCAGATGGTGTTCACGTTGAAGAGGCCCACGCAGTCGGTAGTCGCTGGGTCGAGCAGCTGGCAGCGCTGCGCGTAGGCGCACATGGCCTGGGCCGCGCTGGAGCACACGGTGTCGAGCGCGGCGGTGCCGCTGGTCCCGCTGCTGCCGGTGGTGCCGGTGCTCGCCGACGTCCCCGTCGACGCGCTGGTGCCCGTGCTCCCGTTGCTCGCGGTCGTCGCGCTCGAGCCGTTGGTGGCCGTGGAGCTGCCGGTGTTCGAGCCGCTGGTGTTGGCGTTGGTGCCCGAGCTGCCGCTGCCGGAGCCGTTGGCGTTGCTGTTCGTGCTGGTGCTCGTGCCCGAGCTGCCCGCGGTGCTGCCAGAGCTGCTCCCGCCGCCCGAGCTACAACCCACGAGCAGCGCCGTCAGCGCCGCCGTCCAGAGTACCTTGCGCATCGTGCCTCTCCCGATTGGGACGCTCGGCCCCACGCGTCCGCGAGGGTCGGGAGGCTAGCACCGGCTGCGGAGCCCCAACAGTCACACGGTGCGCGGGGACCCGAGCGGGGCGCGTGGGCGCACGGGCTCGGCGGAGAGCGCGGCGCGCAGCTCGTCGGCCGCGCGCTGGATGACCTCGCGGCAGCGCTCGCGGAGCGCGGGCACGTCATCCGGGCCGAGGCCGGCCGTCGGAATCGGCTCGAGGACCTTTACCACCGCGCGCGCATCCCCGAACCAGAGCGAGCCCTTGGGGCGGCAGGCGTGGGTGCCCACCAGCGCCAGCGGCAGGAGTGGCGCCTGGGCGTCGATGGCGAGCTGGAAGGCGCCGTCCTTGAAGGGGAGCAGCTTGCCATCGGGCGAGCGCGTGCCCTCGGGGAAGATCATCACCGGCACGCCCGCGTCGAGCGTGCGGCGGCAGGCCTCGAACATGCGCCGCACGCTGCCCGAGTCGCCGCGCCGCAGGGGGATGTCACCGCCCAGCCGCATCAGCCAGCCCAGGAGCGGCAGCTTGAAGATCTCCTCCTTGGCGATGAAGCGCATATCGAACGGCAGGTGCGAGAGCAGGAACGGATCCGACGTCGACGCGTGGTTCGAGACGACGACGTAACCTTTTTGTTTCACATCCACCGGCGCCTTTCCGGCCACGGAGAAGCGCCAGAGCGGCGTGATGCTGGAGGTGACGCGCCCGAAGAAGCGCATCATGTGCCCGCGCGCACGCATGCCCGGATCGCGCTCGCGGTGCCAAAGGGCGACCACGGCGAACGCAGGCAGCAGGAACACCGCCGCGCCAAAGAACTCCACGTACGTCCACAGGCCGAGCACTGCGCGTCTCATAGGGCAAGCATGCATCTGGACCGGTCACCGCGCGGTCACGGCGGCGGATCAACTCCGGGGACTTCTGGGTTAGCTTTCGCCCATGCGCACCCTGCTCCTCACGGCCGTCCTGCTTGCGGCTTCGGCCGACGACGTCGCCGCCAAGTACGGACTGCAGCCCGTCGACCTGCACTCCGCCATCTTCTCCAACATCACCGGGGACACGATGTGGGTCCCCATGCCGACCTCGCAGCTCCGCGCCCTCGACGGCAAGGGCCGCGCGGCCGCCATCGAGGCGCTCGGCGCCCTGGCCCGCGAGTACGTGAAGTCGGCCGACTTCAAGCAGCGCTACGCCGCCTGGCGCAAGGACCAGGTGGGCGACGCGCCGCCCAAGCCCAAGTCGTACGACCAGGCGCTCAAGGAGCAGAAGGCCCAGGTCGCGAAGATGGCCAAGGACATGGAGGAGCAGATCAAGAAGCTGCCGCCCGACGCGCAGGCCAACGCGCGCGACGCGCTCAAGGGCATCGTCAACGACCCCAGCCGCTATCCGGACCGCTCCGCCTACGACAAGATGGTGAAGGACCAGTACGAGGAGGCGCTCAACGCCTACAAGGCGCGCGACGCCAAGTACCCGGCCGATCCCAAGCCGCTCATCAAGGGCGCCCTGCAGCGCTTCCTCGATGGCACCTCGGACGTCGACTTCAACGCCAAGGTGGCGGACGCCGGCGGGCACAAGGTCTTCGAGAGCGACGACTACGAGCGCAAGCCCGAGCTGTGGAAGCGCGCCTTCCGCGCCGGGCCCGAGGCGACCCAGGCCGCGCGGAAGATCGCTACGGAGTGGCTGAAGGAGCTGAAGTAGCCGCAGTCGCCGTCGCCGGTGCCGCAACCGCCGCGACGTGCACTTCTGCGCGCGTCGGAACGGCCGGGTTGAGCGTGACTTGAACAGCGCTCGCGGCGGGTGCCGGCGCCGCCTCGACGGGCGCAGGCGCCGCGGCCACGACGGGCGCGGCCGGAGTCGGCGCAGGTGCGCGCGCGGCGAGCATGGCCGGCGAGAGCCGCCGCTCGGGCACCACCACCGCCGGCGGAATCGGGCAGTGCGTGCACGCGCCGCGCAGCGGGACGGTGAGCGTCACGCCCGCGCGGATGAAGTTGTTGCTCATGTGGTTGGCCTTGCGGATGGCCTGCACCGTGGTGCCGTACTTGAGCGCGATGCGGCCCAGGCTGTCGCCGCTGTGCACCTTGTGCATGGCCACGTTGTACTCGGGCTGCTGCGCGAGCAGCGGCGCCACCCGGCGGCCCAGCTCCTGCGCGCGCGGGTTGAAGAAGCGCACGTGGAAGTGGTCGCGGTGCCGGCGCGCGTGCTGGATGAGCGAGTCGTGGCCGTTGTGGAAGAGCGAGTCGAGCCAGGCTTTGTCTTCGCCCTGCTTGAGCGCGTAGTCATAGATGACCTTCTGCACGTGCTTGTCGAGGAGCACCAACTGCACGTCGGTGTTCTGGATGATCGACTTGAGCAGCTCCCAGCACAGCGGCACGTTGATGTACTTCTCGCGCTCGCGGGCGCGCACCACTTCGTCGGTCGGGTAGTAGAACGCGAGGTCGACGTCGCGGCCGCTCTGGTGGCTCTTGTGGGGCCGCAGATACCCGCCGTCCTGGGCGCCAATCTGGTTCACGCGAAGCAGCGGCGCGTCCGGATGTGCAGCGCGCACCGCGCTGATGGCCTTCTCCAGGTACGCGATGGTCTCGTGCGTGCCGTAGGTCTTCTCCGGCGTGACGACGGTCCAGTCCTTCCCGTCGGGCATGCGCTCCGAATTGACGACGCGACCGGCGTCGACGAAGCCCACCGACATCGACCCCAGGGCCTTCGGGCTCGCCTTCCACAGCCGCTCCAGCTCGGCGTCGGAGATGTCTTTCGTGTAGCGGAGCTCACCGCCGCCCTGGTCGGCGCCCTCGTGCGACTCGCCCTCTTCGGCGACGTCCGAGTCGTCGGAGTCGTCGTCACCGTCGTCGGCCTTTTCGTCCTTGGCTTCCTCGGCAGGAGCCGCGGGCGCAGACGCGACCGCCACAGGTGCCGGAGCTGGCGCAGGTGCCGCAGCGACCGCGACCGGCTGCGGAGCCGGAGTCGGCGCAGGCACAGCAGCGATGGGCACAGGCGCCGCAGCAGCGACAGGCGCAGCCGGCTCAGATGCAGGGACCACGGGCGCGGCAGCGCAGCCCGCGAGGACGAAGCTCAGAACGATCGGAATTCGCACGCCGAAAACCACCTGAAGCCCGCAACACGCGCGAGCAAGAACGAGCCTAGCGCAGATTCTCCACGGCGCCGATTCGCGCGCCAGCGCCATCATCGTCCAGCGTCGTCCCAGCGACTCAGCGCCGAGCGAACGACCGCACGGCCACCAGCAGCGCGCCCAGCGCGAGGATGCCGCCGAACACCGGAAACACGTACGGCATCGTCCACGCGGGCAGGAACAGGTCTGCCACCGAGCCGCTGCGGGCACCGAGCCACTCCGCGAGGGTCGTCAGCGGACAGCGCCAGTTGAAGACCACCAGCACCGCGAGCTCCAGCGCGCAGCCACCGAGCGCAATCCAGAGCCAGCGCCCTCGCCTGCCCGTCACGCCGCAGACGAGCACGTACAGCGCGCCCGCGGCCAGCACGAGAAACAGCAGCGCGTGCACCGCCTCGATGGCCACGATGAGGCGCTCGCGGCCCATGCGCGCGGCTCAGTGCAGGAGCGGAACGGCGGCGTCTTCGATCGCGGCGCCGAGGTGCTTGCGGAGCTCGTCGAGCTGATCGCCGCTTGGCGGCCGCTCGAAGCAGAGCTGCAACGAGATCCGCCCGAAGGCCTTCGCCCAGAGCTCGAGGTCGATGCGACACGGCTGGCCCACGGGCGCCAGGTCGCGCACCAGGGGAACCTCGGCGTCGAAGACGGAGATCGGCCACTCGTCGTTGTGGCGGCGGCACAGATCCGCGAGCTCTTCATCGAGGCGCATGCGCACGCGCTCCACCGTGGCTTGCGGCCCGCCGGGCGCGCCTTCGGGCAACCCCTCCACCACGCCGATGCTCACCGTGTCCATGGTGGCCACGAAGAACCGCCCCCGGATGTTCGCCGACGCACGACCCATCAACCCGCCTTGCACAGACGGGCTTCAGCCTAGTCGATCTCAGAAGAAGACCTGGAGTCGGCTGTTGAGATCGTACTCGGCGCGGTCGGCCCTGGTCCGCTCGCGGAGCGGCGCGAGCCTATGAGACCTCGAACACAGCCGAGCGTTCGAGGCCTGCGAGGATCTCCTCGTCCGTCTCAGCCTTCGAGGTCTCGTCCTCGAGCACTGCGATGGCCCCCGCCGCAGCGAGCTCTTCAGCCGTCACGACCGATGCGGTCCGCAACACGCAACATCCGCGGTCGAAGAGACATCGCTCGACCTCTTCTGCGCGCGTTGCTGACTCCACCCGCACCACCGCGCCGCCGTGGCCATACCGCTTCTTCCGCTCGGCGCTCGCGACCGGCGCGCGCACGCTGCTTCCTGCATGGGCCTGACGAATCATTCCGGCCGCGACCGTCTCATTGCTGCGCGCATCCACGAGGATGAACGCGCCCGTTCCCGGCGAGTCGCGATACGCATCCGCGAAGATCGGCCGCTGGCAAGCGATCCGCACCTGGGCGATGTCGTTCTTCTCCAGCGCGCTCGCAGCCACGAGCTCCAGCGACTCCAAATCCACCCTGCCCTGCACCTCCGCGATGCGCGCGCGCACGCGGCGCGCGGTGTGCTTGAGCACGAGCTCGCGCGAACCGTCGAGCGGCCCATCGCCCATCCACACCAGCGTGGCCTCGAGATCCGTCGCAACCGTGGGCGCCGTCGCTGCATGCGCGAGGAGCTCACCACGGCTCAGATCAATCTCTGAATCCAACCGGACCACGACCGACTGCGGCGCGCTCGCCTCCTGAAGCGTGCCATCGAACGTGTCGATCGCACGGACGCGGGACCGCTGTCCCGAAGGCAGCGCGACCACCTCGTCGCCAATTCTCAACCGGCCCGACGCGAGCTGCCCCGCGAAGCCGCGGTAGTCGAGGTTTGGGCGCACGACCAGTTGCACCGGAAAGCGCATCGGCCTCGAACTTGCCGAGCGGCCGATGGCGACCGTCTCGAGGTACTCCATCAAGGTTGGGCCGGAATACCAGGGCGTCTTCACACTTCGTTGAACGACATTGTCGCCCGCCGTCGCCGAGATCGGGATGGGCGCGACCTCTTGAAACCCGAGCGTCGCGGCGAACTTGGCAAACGTCTCAACAGTCTTATCGAATATCTCGCGTTCAAACCCGACGAGATCCATCTTGTTGATGGCGACCACGAGCCGCGGGATCCCCAGCAGCGATGCGATGTACGCATGACGCCGGCTCTGCGTGAGCACGCCAAGCCGCGCATCGATCAGGATCACGCCGACATCCGCCGTCGACGCCCCGGTGGCCATGTTGCGCGTGTACTGCTGGTGGCCGGGCGTATCCGCGATGATGTACTTGCGCTTCTTCGTCGAGAAGTAGCGATGCGCGACGTCAATCGTGATGCCCTGTTCGCGCTCGGCACGAAGCCCGTCGGTGAAGAGCGAATAGTCGATCTCGCCGCCCTGCTTCGACGCGCGCTTCACCGCGGCGACCTGATCTTCATAGACGCCATTGCCCTCGAAGAGCAGGCGTCCGATGAGCGTCGACTTCCCGTCGTCGACCGAGCCGACCACGACGCATCGAACCAACTCCTTCTGCTCGTGCTCGGCCAGCTTGGCGATGACCTCCGAGTCCGGATCCGTGATGGCGGCGTGCATCAGAAGTACCCCTCGCGCTTCTTGGTCTCCATCGACGCCTCTTCGTCGTGATCGATCATCCGGCCCTGGCGCTCGGAGACCTGCGAGGCAAGCATCTCGTCGATGATTTGAGGAACGGTGACCGCGCTCGAGAGCACAGCGCCCGAGAGCGGATAGCAACCCAGCGTGCGGAAGCGAATCCGACGCACCACGGGCTGCTCCCCAGGACGCAGGCGCATCCGCTCGTCGTCCACCATGATCAGGTTGCCGCCCCGCTCCACCACGGGCCGCTCGGCGGCAAAGTACAAAGGCACAATGGGAATGCGCTCGAGCCAGAGGTAGTGCCAAACATCGAGCTCGGTCCAATTGGACAATGGAAAGACGCGCAGGCTCTCGCCGGGATCCACGCGCAGGTTGAACAGATTCCAGAGCTCCGGCCGTTGATTCTTCGGATCCCACTGACCGTGGCGATCGCGGAACGAGAAGATGCGCTCCTTCGCGCGCGACTTCTCCTCGTCACGGCGCGCACCGCCGAAGGCCACGTCATAGCCGCCCTCGCGAAGCGCCTCGAGGAGCGCCTGGGTCTTCATCGCGTGCGTGTACTTCTGGCTGCTGTCGTCGAAGGGGTTCACCCCCTCGGCGAGCGCCTTCCGATTGGTGTGAATCCGCAAGTCGAGCCCGTGCTGCCTCGTGAACGAGTCGCGAAACTCGTACATGGCGCGGAACTTCCAGGTCGTGTCGATGTGCAACAGCGGAAATGGAACCGGTGCGGGATGAAACGCCTTCCGAATCAGGTGCAGCAGCACCTGCGAGTCCTTGCCGATGCTGTACAGAACGATCGGCTTCTCGGCCTCTCCTGCGACCTCGCGGATGATGTGAATGCTCTCGGCCTCGAGCTGCTGAAGGTGAGTGAACCGCGGGGCGCTCATGAGTAGGCCTCCTCGGCAGTCGACGCGACGCCGAGCTGCTCCAACTGCTCGCGCAGCGCCACGACTTCTCCGACCACCAGCAGCGCCGGCGTGCCGACGTCCGCGGCTTCGGCGAGCAGAGCCACGCTCGCGAGCGTGCCCTGCACGACGCGCTGGTGCGCCCAGGTGCCCGCTTCCACGACGGCTGCCGGCGTCGACGGGGCGCGTCCCTGCTCGACGAGCTTCCGAGTGGCCTGTCGCAGCTTCTTCCCCGACATGAAGAGCACGAGCGTCGGCGACCGCGCGAGGTGGGCCCAATCTGGCTCGGCGCCCGAGAGCGACGCCGTCGCGAACGTGACCGCCGCGGAGATCCCGCGGTGCGTGATGGGAATGCCCGCGCTCGCCGGCGCCGCGACACCACTCGAAACGCCCGGCACAACCTCGAACGGAATGCCGGCGCGCACGAGCTCGAGGGCCTCTTCTCCGCCGCGCCCGAACACGAACGGATCGCCGCCCTTGAGCCGCACCACGCGTCGACCGAGTCGCGCCTGGGCGATCAGCGTGGCGTTGATCTCCTCTTGCGCGACCTGCTCGCCGCCTCCGGACTTACCCGCAAAGATGAGCCGCGCGTGCGCGCGTGCGTGGCGAAGGATGTCCGGATGCACCAGGCGGTCGTAGACGACGGTGTCCGCCTCACGGAGAAGCTCGGCCGCGCGCAGCGTGAGCAGCCCCGGGTCACCCGGGCCAGCGCCGACGAGATACACAATTCCATGGTTCATCGTTCCACCTCGCTGAGCCCCGCACTCGCCGAGTCGAGAAGCGTCGCCAGCCGGCTCCGCCAAATCTGTCGAATCGCGCGCCAGAGCTCGCGCTTGCGCCCCATGGCGATGAGCTCGGCAGCGCCGGCGTCGATCACAGCCTGGAGCTTGGCCGCGCGATCGGGCCCTCCGGGCGTGAGCTCCCGCAGCCGCCCGAGCAAACGCGCGAGCGTCCCGAACTCTTCGCCGATGGCCACCATCGCTCGCTTGCGCAGGAAGCGCGCGAGAGCCGGCGCGCGTCCGGAGGTCGAGACGGCGACGGTCACCGGTCCGCGACGGCCGATGGAGGGCATCGTGAAATCGCAGAGCTCGGGCACGTCGGCAGCGTTGACGAGAATCCTTCGCGCGCGGGCCTCAGCCACGACCGATCGGTTCACCTCGGGTACTTCAGCCGCCGTGAACACGAGAAACGCGCCGGCACAGTCGCCACTCCGGTACTCACGTTCGACGAGCTCGATCCGACCCGCGTCAGCGAGCGCGCGGAGCTCGGGCGTGACCTTCGGGTCAATCACGCGAACCTGAGCGCCCACCTCGAGCAGCTGCGCCAGCCGGCCCTGCGCGATACGCCCACCGCCGACGAGCACCACGCTTCGCTCTTCGAGCTGCAATGCAATCGGAAAATCGTAGGTACTCATGAGCTCGCCTCGGCCGGCGCGAGGATCTGTGCCCGGGCGAGCTTGAAGTAGCGCCAGAGGAGCACGCCCTCGAGCACCACCGTCGCGGCCACGAGCGAATAGCCGAGCACCGCAGCGACGAGGTGCTGGTCGATCAGCACGCGCGCGAGACCAAAGCTGACCAGCAGCGCGTCCGAGCCCATGCAGGCTCGCCGGAAGGTCTCATTGGGGAGCTTTCGCAGCACGAGGAACCCGAGCGGAATGCCGATGAGCACGCCCGGCGCAGCGATGCCCGAGAGCCGAATGCTCTCGCCCGTGAACAACCCAGCTGACCCGTAGAGTCCCGCCGCCAGGATCGACTCCGCAATCCGGAACAGGCTCAATGCCGCGCGGAAGTTCTCTTTTGTATAGCCCTGATTATTGAGAAGCAGAGCCAATGGCGGCCCGGAGATCGTCGTCGCCGCGTAGAGCGCGCCCACCCCAGCGCCGAGCGGCACGCCTGCCACGACCTCGCGCTTGAGCGGCCAGCGCACACCGGCCGTCTGCAAGACGATCAGCGGCAGGAGCACCGCGTAGGTCGCAATTCGTAAGGTCGCATGTCCCGTCTGCGCGAGCGCGAAGGTGCCCAGCACGGCGCCCGGCACCAGGCCACCCAGCATGGGCAACATCCGTCGCCAGATCGCCGGGACCGCCCGGATGTTCACGAGCAGCGCCACGAAGTTGATGAAAACCTCGACGAGCACCAGCGCGGGGCTCAAGAGCTTGTTGGAGAAGAGCAGCAACGCCAGCGGCACGGTGATGGCCGAGAACCCGTAGCCGAGGCCGCCATTCACCAGGGCAGCCACGAGGGTAATGAGGGCAAACAGAAGATCGATGTCGGTCAGGTGCATGTGTTCCTCGGACTAGCGCCTCGCGTGCAGCCCGCACTCCTTGTGCTCGGGCTGCTCCCACCACCAGCGTCCGGCCCTGGCGTCTTCGTACGGCTTCACCGCGCGAGTACACGGCGCGCAACCAATCGAGGAGAAGCCCACATCGTGGAGCGCGTGGTACGGCACGCGGTTCTGTCGAATGTGGTTCCACACATCGGCTTCGGTCCACGCGGCGAGCGGATTGAGCTTCCAGATTCCATTCTGCGAATCGTCAATCTCGATGACTTCGACACCCGCGCGCGTCACCGACTGCTCGCGTCGCAGCCCGGTCACCCACGCCTCACGGCCAGCGAGCGCGCGTTTGAGAGGCTCGACCTTTCGAATGGCGCAGCACGCCTTTCGCTGCTCGAGGCTCTCCCGAAACGAGTACAGCCCCTGCTCGCTCTCGAGCTTCTCCACGCTGGCGCGCTCGGGCGCGTACACGCGCAGGTTGATTCCATAGCGCTCGCGGATGGCCTGCATCACTTCGT
This sequence comes from Deltaproteobacteria bacterium, assembly GCA_018266075.1. Classification (GTDB taxonomy): domain Bacteria; phylum Myxococcota; class Myxococcia; order Myxococcales; family SZAS-1; genus SZAS-1. Next base: position 176,810 of record JAFEBB010000001.1, read on the forward strand.
ACGTCTCGGGATGTAACCTTCCGGTATCAAGCGTAAAGACCTCCAACTTCGGCGTGACGCGCGAAGCGAGATCGATGAGCGCCACGTCCTCCGCGCCGAAGCTCGAGGCGAGGACTGCCCGAGCCCCAAAGCGCGCCCACGTCCAGGCGAGGATGTCGGGCGCGGATCTTCCTGCCAGCTCGGCGCGCGCAGCCGAGAGCTCGTCGAGGGCGGCGCTCACTGGGCGCACTCCCCGTCCATGTCCACGACCTGGAACTCGACGTTGCTTCCGAGGTCGATGAAGTCGTCGGGCTTGGCGTCGGCCTCTTTGAGCTCGATCAGATCCGCGAGCAGTTGCTTGGCGACGGGAATCTCCAATCGCTGGAAGTACGCGCGCGCGGTCTCTCCAGGCGTCCGATTCGCGTCGAAGTGTGCAATCAGCCGATCAATGGCTTCAGGCACGCGCCGCGCGGGAACCTTGCCCACGAGCCGTCCGAAGGTGGCGCCGCGCACGTCGATGCCGCCGCCAATCATGACGAAGTACTGGGGCACCAACTTCGTCCCCACGTGCCGCGTGCCGCCCTGGAGCCCAATCGCAGAGACATGGTGCTGCCCGCAGCCGTTGGGACAGCCCGAGACCTTGATGTCGAGGCCTTCTCGTCGCAACGCACCGTGCTTCTCGCGCAACCGGTCGCCCACGAGCTGGGCCACGCCACGAGAAGCGGTCACCGCGATGCGGCAGGTCTCTGCGCCCGGGCAGCTCACGACATCGGACGTCGAGCCTGCGTGCGGCTCGCCAAGGCCCACGGCGTCGAGGTCGAGCCAGAGCGCAGGCAGGTCCTGCTCGCGAATCCAGCGGATGAGCAGGTTCTGATCATTCGTGGTGCGCAGCGTCGCGTCGCCGTACTTGGCAACGATGTCGGCGAGCGCGCGCAGCTGCCGGCTCGAGACATCTCCAAGTCGCAGCCAAACGGCGACTGCACAGTATCCCTCCTGGCGCTGCGGCCGTGCGTGCGCCCGCTTCCAGTCGGTGAAGCGAGTGGGCATCGGCCGCTCCACGCGCGGAAGCGGCGCCTTGTTGGGCGGCTGCTCGTCGGTCGCTTCAACAGGCAGCGGCCGCCCGCCCTCCTTTCGAATGAGCTCGAGCTGCTCTTCATAGAGCGCCTGGAACTTCTCCCAGCCCAGGCGCTTGATGGCCCACTTCATCCGCGCCTTTTGCAAGTTGCCGCGCTCGCCCTCGGCGTTGAAGACACGTGCAATCGCCTCGCACGACGCGAGCAGCTCCTCGGCGGGCAGGAACTCGTGCAGCACGCCGGCGTTGCGCGGCAGCGTGCTCGTGCCGCCACCGGCGACGATCTTGAACCCGCGAACGCCCTCGCGAACGCGGCCAATGATGCCGATGTCGTTCATGGCGCCCTGGGCGCAGTCGTCGTCGCAGCCGGAGATCGCAATCTTGAACTTGCGCGGCAAGCCAGAGCCGTAGGGCCGTCGCAGGAAGTGGCGCGTCACCATCTCGCCGTAGGGCGTCACGTCGAACGCCGCGCCGCTGCACACGCCCGCGTACGGGCAGCCCGCGACATTGCGCACGGTGTGCGAGCACGCCTCGCGCGTGGTCAGCCCGCTCCGCGACACCGCTTCCATGAACGCCGGCGCGTGCTCCGTCTTCACGAAGTGAAATTGAAAGTTCTGCCGCGTGGTCACGTGGCCGAACCCACGCGAGTACTTGTCGGCGCAATCGGCGAGCACCACCAGCTGCTCGGCGCTGAGCACGCCTTGCGGGATCTTCACGCGCACCATCTGCACGCCGTCCTGGCGCTGGCCGTAGATGCCGCGGCTCAAGCGGTAGTGGCGGTACTGGTCACTGGTCAGCTCGCCGCGCTCGAACTTCTCGAGCATCTCCACGAACTCGGCGGACTCGGCGGCGTCACCGAAGCTCTCGCGGCTGCGGCTGTCGTTGGCTTCCGGTCTTGCGGTCATGCGGGCCTCCAGGGACAAAAAACAAGAAGGCCCGCCTCCTTTTCGGGGGCGGGCCTTCGGGCACCTTCGAGTGGATTCGCTTTTTAGGCGAAGTCTCCCGGTGCTCGTCCCGCCGGACGGCAGCAGCAACACGCACAGCAGCAGCAGGCCGCGGTGTGGTCGAAGCTGGTAGCGGAGACGGTTCGCATCAGGAGCCCAAGGAATACGCAGCTCGCACGCGCTGCGTCAAGCGATGGTCGGTCGATTCTTGAATTACACAGTGTCCACGGCGGGTTTGTGGCTATCCCACCTTCATCGGCCGGCCCAGCTCTTCCCAGTCGTTCATCCCGCCGCGCACGGCCTTCACCTTCTCGTAGCCTTGCGCCTTGAGGAGCAGCAGCGCCGTGAGCGAGCGCTTTCCGGACGCGCAGATGGTGACGAGCGGCTGGTCGTGCCGCGCCGGAAGGCCTGGCGCCCCGGCTTTGGAGAGCGTCCCCACGGGCACGTTCACCGCCTCGGCGATGTGGCCCTCCGCGAACTCGCGCGGCGAGCGCACGTCGATGAGCGCGGCTCCGCCCTTTACCAGATCCGCAATCGCGTCGAGCTCCACCATGTCCGCCGACTCGCGCGCGAGATCCTGGATCGCCGAGAGGATCTCCGGCGTCGGTCCCGACGACGATGCGGGCTTCGGCGCGTCATCCGCCGACCCCACGAAGAGCTGGGGCAGGTGCTTCTTGAACGAGCCGCTGTACTTGAAGGCATTGTCCGGGAACATCACCACGCAGATGTTGCCCGGCTCATCGGGCACCAGCTTCAGCGCGCCCGCGAGCGCCATGCCCGAGCTCGGCCCGGCGATGATGCTCTCTTCCTGATTCAGGCGCCGCGCCATTTCATAGGCTGTCGCGTTATCGATTTCGACGAGCCCGTCATACTCTTTAGGCAAGAAGAAGTCGGTCAACTTGAGCGCGCGCAGCGTGCGCACGCCGGGGATGTCGTGCCCCTCGGCAGGGTGCACGCCGAAGACCTTCACGTCCTTGCGCTGCGTGCGCAGGAAGCGCCCCGTGCCGGTGATGGTGCCGCAGGTGCCAAGCCCGGCCACGAAGTGGGTGATCTTGCCCTCGGTCTGCTTCCACACCTCCGGACCCGTGGTGCGGAAGTGCGCGTCCGGATTTGCCGGATTCTTATATTGATTGAGCTCGTGCCAGCCAGGCTGCTTCGACATCTCCTCGGCCTTCGACATCGCGCCTTCGGGCTGTCCCGGCATCGGGCACAGGTCGTCCGAGAGCTCCACCAGCTTCGCGCCGAACATGCGCAGGCTGGCGCGCTTCTCCGCGGGGATTGCGGTCGAGAGCGTGGCCGTGAACTCGATGCCCTTGGCGTTCGAGATCATCGAGAGCCCGATGCCGGTGTTTCCCGAGGTCGGCTCCACGAGGTGCTGGAGCTTGATGCCCTGCTCTTCCGCGTCGCGGATGAGGTTGGCGGCCACGCGATCCTTCACGGCGCCGAAGGGGTTGTACCACTCGAGCTTGGCGTAGACCTTCGTGTGCTTGAACGGCACCACGCGGTTGAGCCGCACGATGGGCGTGGGGTTGTCGGCGTTCGACAGCATGTCGAGCATCGAGTCGTAGACGCGCTTGGAAAAGTCAGTCATGTGCGGCTCCTGCAAATTCGTAACGTCGGCCTTGCATCAGGTCGCGGAGGTGCGAGGGCGAGACGTTGGGCATCGCGCCGCCCTTCAGGTGGCCGGACACTAGATGCCGGCCCCTGCATGATCAACGACAACGCGGGGTCTCGCTCGGCGGCTCGCTCGGCGACCACCCGGGTCGCGTCAGCGCGCCGGCTTCTCGAACACGAAGATGAAGCGATCGCTGGTGCCGCGCTTCTCCTTCGCGGCCGAGGGCGACGCGTTCCAGTCGCGGGTGTCGGCCGGATTGCGCAGCGACTCGTCGGCGCGCAGGAAGTGAAAGCCCGCGGCCTCCACCTGTTGCCGCACCACGGTCTCATCGATGCGATGCAGCGTCTTCGCGTCCTGAAGGCCGGTGCCCGGCTTCGCAGAGGAGTCCGCGACGATGTACCAGCCACCCGGCTTGAGCGCGGTGAACACCGCCGCGTTCATCTTGGCCAGGTCGACGCCCGCCCACACCGCGTCGTGGTAGTTGGCGTTGGTCACCACGCGATCGAGCTGACCGTCGAGGTTGGGAAACGGCGCGTCGAGCTCGGTGTCCTCGCGCACCACGTTCGCGTTCACCGGCCGAGCGAGGCGGTCTGCCCACGGCTTGGCCGCGAACTTCTCCAGCACCCACTTCGGGTTCTCGGCGTAGACCTTTCCGCTCGGCGCCACCACGCGCGCGAGCAGCTCGGTGGTGTACCCGCCGCCCGCGAACAACTCGCCCACGTTCATTCCCGGCGCAGGCGCGATCGCCGCGAGGAATGCGGCTGGCTTGCGACCGGGGTCGAGCGCGCGATCGGCGTCGGTGCGATCCGGCGCGGCGACGACGGCGTCGTAGTTGGCAGGAGCCGCATGCGTCGCGGCGTCGTTCGACGAGGACGTGTTGGGCGCGGTGACACATCCCGCGAGCACCAGGAACGCTGCGATGAGCTTCTTCAAGGTGGGCTCCTTTGGAACGGGCGATTTCTATCTTTGCCGCGCATCACTCGCACGACGAACGCTCGCGGCGGGAGTGCCCCGACTGCGCTGAAAGTTGCAGCGCGCAGGGCGAGGCTGCGTCGTTCGCGCGGTCTCATGGAGAGGTTTCGTTCTCAGTGCGCCACGGCGAACGACACCTGCAGCTCCACCGGCGGCTCGCCCGGCTCCTCCGGCTGCGCGTCGATTCGAAGGTGGAGCTCCTTCGCGTCGTAGGCGCGCTGGAAGTAGATGAAGCCCGCGGCCTGGGTCTCCGGCAGCAGACGGCCTTCGGCCAAGCCGCGGTTGAGGATGTTCGAGCGCGCGGGATCGGTGCTGGGGTTCGGCGGCGAGATGCAGCCGCAGGGTGTGAGCGGGGTGAATGGGCTGTAGACGGGCAACAGGCAGCCGACGATTGCCAATTGTGGCACGTCGCTCGTCCCGGCTTCTGCCACGAGCGTGCCGCTCATGGGTACCTCGACGTTGCCCACGGTCGCGATCATCACGTCCATCGGCGCCACGGCTGCGTAGATCCGACCCTGCTCGTCGATGAGGCGGATGTCCGCGAGCGTGACGTCATAGGCCACGCTGCCGCGGTTCTGAATGAGCACCCACAGCGGCGTGAAGCGCTCGGCCACGCTCGAGGGATCCATGTGCCAGGCGTTGGGCACCGCGCGGAGCGAGAGCCCGCCCGGCCCCTGTGCGATGGCGCCGTCCGCATCGCCTTGCTTGGGCGTGAGGTGGGCCGTGCTCGCGCAGCCCATCAAAGCGAGCACGAGCGCGGTGAAGCGAATCATGAAGGACCTTTCGCCTGCGATGCGGGTCCCCTGTCGTGCTTGAGGACGGCTTTTGGATAAGCGTGGATGGAGGAAGCTCGCCGGAAGGGTTGGTCGTTTTCCACTTTGATGGCGGGCAATCGTGGAGCCCTTGGGGCTTACGCCTGCGACAGGCGGGCGTCGGTTCCCGCCCAGTCGCCCCAAGCCTTCTCCGCAATTTGCTAGCAGCTTGTGTCACACGCCGAAATCGACTTCTTCAGCAGCTTGCCAGGCGAAGCATCGTATCGGTCGACTTGACCTCGAGAAATGATGGACCCGCTACGGACACGCATCATCATGCTGCCCGTTTGAGCAGAGCACCTTGATCGACAGCTTCAAAATGTCCTTCTCAACCACAGGGTCCAGGCTCTTGCCGATGACGAGCGCCTTGTGAAACAGCAGCTTTGCGTCGTCGTCGTGGCGGTCGATGTAGAGAATTCGGCCTCGCTCCTCCGCCAAGACCGCCGACATGGCATCCAGGACGGTGGTGTTCACACCGGCCTGCTTGCTCGCATCGATGAACGCCTGAGCTTCTTCAAAGGAACCGCCATATCGGGGATCCAGATTCTGCAGGTACGTCAGTCGAGCGAGCATGTTCTGCGGAACCATCGCGTCCGCCTTATCGATAAGTCGCCTGGCTTCCTCCTGATCGCCGTGCTCGAAGGTGATGTCCATCAGGTTGATCAGGGAGAGGTAGGGTTGGGCAGTGAGGGTCAGCGAGGAGTCCAGCTCGTCTTTGGCCTGGGCGAGCAGGTCCTCCATCTCGTCGATCTTATCTGTCGGCGTGTCCTTGATCAGCTTCGCTCCGCGCGCTCTGCTCGCTCGTCTTCGCAAGTTGATCGCTCGCGCCAGGTGCGCGGGATACGAGCTCCGTTCCGTCGACGCCCATTCGCTCAGCGGGTGATAGGCATCCGGCGATTCGTCGTAGAAGGGTCGATATGCATTTCGGAGCTCGAACTCAGTCGCCTGGCCGTGCTCGAAGCGCGCCTGGATACTGTTTAGCGCGGCGTCGAGCTGTTTGAACTTTCGCTGCTTGAGGAGGGTAAGGGTCTCATCCGCCGTCGAAGGCTTCTCGGCCTTGGGTTGACTCACGGACGCCGAGAACATGAGCCCCATCACGATTGTCGGCACGAGCATCAGCGCTTTCCTTCCAGAACAAGGCGCGGTGGCGAAGGTCCCGTCGCAAATCGCGTTCGACCTCAGTTCCGGCGGATAATTTCCGTTGATGATGTTCGACCCGAAGAACTCGTCCACCGGGTGGATGCCTCCGAGCGCGACAATCTCTTCTCCATATTGACTACCCGGGCTCAGAGGACAGGACAGACAAGCGCGGTTCGAACGTCTGGGAAGGTCGATGATGTTCAATCCCACCCGCGCCACCCTGCCCTGCTCCTCGCCATGATACCCTCGTCGGGTCACTTGGAAGCGCTCGCGCGAGTCCTCAGCAGCAGGGGCCGGAGGCGGAAGCGGGTTGAGTTGATTCAGCGGGTCTAGGCCAACCCGCGAACCACGGCCAGAATGGTCCGAGCGTCGAGCAGCGCTGAGTCCAAGCTGGCAGAAGGGGCGTAGCTTTTCCGGTGCTCAAGAGTCTCGCGGCGTTGTTCAAAAAGACGCTCAAGTGCCACCAGGTCATCGAAAGTATCCAAGAATTCCGAATTGAGCCCTGTCCCCCCAGACGGGGAGGCCAGGCTCCGTCCGACCCACTTCCACCCCTGTCGCTCGAGGCCACTGAAGAGTTCCTGTTTCGTTTTCGGTCCAATCATCATCAAACCTTACTCAACAATGGGCCAGCGCGGCGTTGGTGCCTCTAACGGGATAGGCTCACCAATCTGAGACGCGGGAACAGGCTTTGGATTCCCCCGCCGCTGTGCCTTACCGCATTGCCGACCGTATAGGGCCCGATTGTGAAGTCGCCCCTGTCCTCGATCGGGATTACGTGAGTCGGGCGTTCCTTTAATTAAGCCAAGCTTGTCCACCGCTTTGTCTGGGAACATGTTTGGATCATCGGTAACGGAGCTCTGTCCGGTCGTTGCGCGGCTGGGACTGACCTGCCGGCTTCGATGCGCTCCACGCCGCACGGTCCGCTCCGGCTGGCGACGCCTGCCCAGGCTTTGCGCACACGCGCGCTCGTGCGCGAGGCCCCCGCCCCCCACCCGCCCCACCTCCCCCGCTCCGCGCGCACCCTACCCCGGGCGTCCGACATCCCTCGGCGGTGCTCGGTAGGCGTCGCCCCTCGGCGAAAGAGCCGCCCCGGCTCCCCGGTCCCGCCCCCCGCTCCCCCCATTCCGCGGATTCCTCCGCCTCGTTCATTCGATCGTCCAACGGGAGCGTCGCCCCCACCCACGGACCCTTCGAGTGAACGCCTCTTTCATTCGACTGGGCCCGACCCAGCCTCGGAATGGTCCTCACGAGCCACTCGAATGAACACCTCATTCATTCCAGTCTTCGCCCCGGAGCATCGAGCGCTTTGGCTCCACCTGGCGATTGCTCGTCGCGTTCATTCGATGAAGCGCTCCTGAGCATTGGAATGCTCGGCGACACCCTTCTCGTCTGGCGAGGCCGTCGAGCGGCACACGCCAGGCGTGGGTCGGCCACTCCACAATGCGGCCACGTCCACTGTGAAGTTTCTCCGTGTCTTCCCCGACTCGACACTTTCGAAGTCGGCCAGGCTTCACACTTTCCCCGCCTCGATTGAGCTGCGCCCCGGCGCTCGGGCACCCTCGCCGCGTCTCACATCCCAGGAGCCGCACATGTCCACGCACAAGTCCCCGAATGTGAAGTCCAACACCGCCGTCCTCGAGCTCGAGGTGGCCGAGCGCAACCTCGTCGCCGGGGAGTCCCGCGAGGAGCCCGTCGGCATCATCACCGCGCAAGACGTCGAGGAGCTGCACAAGGAGCACATCCCGCCCGAGGTGCCCAAGAACCCGCCCCGCGGCATGGGCGACTGGTTCACCGCCGACGTGAAGCGCACCCTCAACACCTCGGCCGTCCGCGGGTACTTTGGAACCCGGGTGGACATGTCCAAGCTGCTCCATGCCGAGCAGCGCTACACGCGGTTCGACGACATGCGCACCCGCATTGAAAACACCGCCGCGGTGGTGGCGCAGATCTGCGCGCCCGACGGGCAATACATCGAAGATCAAATTGGCAAGATCATGAATGACTGGGATGACCTCACCGTCGCCCTGCCGCGCGAGGCCCTGGCATTGGAGCCCTTGCACACTGCGTGGATGGCCGCGCACCCGGGTCGGAAGGCGACCAAGGCGACGAAGAACAACAAGTCGACTGCGACCGAGGGAGAGAGCGCCCGGAGCGCGACGACTTCTGGTGCGAGCGCCAGCGGTTCGACGCCGACCACCCAAGCGCCGGGTGTGGACACCGTCGAGGCGGCGAACACGAAGTCACACTGATCAGAACCCCAGGCCCGGCCCCTTCTTCATATTTCTCATGGAGAAGGGGAGTCCGGGTGCATGAAGCCGAGTCACCGTTGGAGTCGGCGAGGGCTGGAGGACGAGGCCCGAGGCGAGGTGGGAGTTTGCGGCAAGGCCGGGGCGAGCTCAGCGTCGAGCTGAGTCCAGTCCGGTTCACCGCGTTCGCCGAGGACGTGAAGCGGGTTCACCCGGTCCAATTTTTGAACAGAAACAGGGAGGCGCCCCCGGGCCTCGCTGCGCTCGGGCGTGGGGGCGGGATGTTCGAGGCGCTCCTGAGAAGCGAGGGCGCGTTCTTGTGGCTTTTGAGGGGGAACGCATTTTCATCCCCAAAAGCAAAAGCTGTCGAAGCAGGCGTCTTCGCAGCGAACGAACACCGTGCCTCCGCGCACGAGCGCAGCGAGGCGTTCGGCGCCATGGCGCAATCACCTCCGAGGGGGTGCTGGGGATTTCCCCACAAAAATTGGACTGGGTGAACCCGCTTCACGTCCTCGTCGACTCCGGTGAACCTGCGGAGCTCAGTTCCGCGCCCAGCTCGCTCCTGCCTCGTCGCGAGCTTCAGCCGCACGTCTCGGGCTTGACCTCGGACGTCACCTCGAATGCCGGCTGCGACTCCGGCACGACGCGCTCGAAGAGGGAGTGCGCAACCATCCCCACGGCCATCGCGGCCACGAAGAGCAGCGCCGCAGGGCAGCCCGCACCGAAGGCGACGATCCCCGGGCCCGGGCAGAAGCCGCCCAGTCCCCAGCCGATGCCGAAGATCGCCGCGCCTGTCACGAGCCGCGTGTCGATGCCACGCGCAGCCGGCTCGGCGAATGAGGCGGCGAGCAGCGGTCGCTTGGGCGCGAGCAGACGCATCACCGCCAGCACCGCCAGCCCGGAGCCCATCACCAGCGCCAGGCTCGGGTCCCAGCTGCCGGTGACGTCGAGGAAGGCGAGGATGTTGGCGGGCAGGGTCATGCCCGAGACCGCGAGCCCCACGGCGAAAAGGAGCCCACTCGCAAACGCCACGATCAGGTTCTTCACGCGGCACCTCCCAGCGCGTGCCGCAGCACGAAGACGGCCACCATCCCCAGCGCCATGAACACCAGCGTGGCCACGATGGAGCGCCCCGAGAGCCGACTGATGCCACAGAGCCCGTGGCCGCTGGTGCAGCCGCTGCCGAGCCGCGTCCCGAAGCCGACGAGCAATCCCGAGGCGATGAGCAGCGCGCTCGAGTGCGGCACGTCCCAAGTGAAGAAGCGCGGCGCGAGCCGGCTCAGCACCAGACCGCCGAGCGCGAGCCCGCCGAGGAAGGCGCTGCGCCAGGGCAGGTCCGGGCGATCGAGCTCCAGCACGCCGCCGAAGATCCCGCTGATGCCCGCGGCGCGACCGTTGAGCACCCACAGGCCCGCGACCGCCAGGCCGGTGAGCACGCCTCCCACGGCCGCCGGGACCAGGTGAGATGTAACCGTTGGGTTGAGCATCGATTCGACTCCTGAAACGCAGAAGGCCCGCCTCCTCGTGGGTGGCGGGCCTCGGGGTCCTTCGGGATTCGCTTTGCGGTTACGCGAAAGGTCCCGATGCCCGGCCCGCCGGCCAGCAACAGAGACACGCACAGCAGCGACAAGCCGCGGTGGAGCCCTTGCTGGTGGCGGAAACGGGAGTCATCGGTTGCTCAAAGGCTAGGTGGCGCGTCGGCCTGGCGTCAAGCTGCCCCGCTGAAGGCCTTGTTCCACAAGGGTTTGCGGGCTTCGGCTCACAGCGGCAACACGCCTTCGGCCGCCTCCATCAGCTTGAGGCGACGCTGGGTGATCGGGCTGGAGCCGTCGATGAGCGCCTTGGTCTCCTCGAGCACGCGCGCGAGCGGGAAGCGCTGCACGGAAGGATCGAGCGTCTTCGTGCCGCCCTCGACCTGGGGCTGCCACGAGACCATCTCGTCGGTGCAGCCCGAGAGCAGCGCGCTCACCGCGCCGAGCGCGAGGCGGCTCGCGACCATGCGGTCGAGGAAGCTCGGGTTGCCGCCGCGCACCACGTGCCCCAGCACCGTGCCGCGGATGTCGACGCCGAGGTCTTTGATCTTCTCATCCACCTCGCGCACCAGCTTCGTGCACGGCACCTCCACGCCCTCGGCCTTGATGATCAGCACGCGCCGCTTGCCGCGCTCGGCGAAGGCGTGCCGCACCAGCTTCACCGTCGCCTCCACGATCTCCGACTCGGCGCGCCCCTGCTCGCGGATGAGCGCGGCGTCGGCGCCGGCGGCGATGGCGCTGGCCATGGCGAGGTAGCCGCAGTCGCGGCCCATCACCTCGACCACGAAGGCGCGCTTGTGGGCGCGCGCGGTGTCGGCGATGCGGTCGCAGGCCTGGACGATGGTGTTGAGCGCGGTGTCCACGCCGAGGCAGGTGGAGGTGCAGCCGATGTCGTTGTCGATGCTCGCGGGCACGCCCATGACCTTGATGCCGTGCTCGTTGGCGAGCATGTGCGCGCCGGTGAGCGAGCCGTTGCCGCCCACCACGATGAGCCCGTCCATCTCGGCGAGGCGCTTGGCTGCCTGCGAGCGACCGCCGGGCTCGCGAAAGCGCATCGAGCGCGCCGAGCCGAGCACCGTTCCACCCATGCCGCCGATGAGGTCGGCCTCGAACGCGGGCGCGGGCCGCACGGTGGCACCGTCCTGGACGGTGAGCGGCTCGAAGCTGCCATCCATCAGGCCTTCGTAGCCGTCGCGGACGCCCACCACGTGCACGCCCTGCGCAGCCGCGACCTTCACGGCGCCGCGGAGGAATGCGTTCATGCCCGGTGAGTCGCCGCCGCTCGTCAGCACTGCGATGCGCGCCATGGTGTGGCCTCCGATCGTGCCGGCAATTGTAGACGGCCCGGGGCTTTCGATCGCGACGCGTCGCAGCGAGTCTCAGCGGCGCCGCTTCTTCTTCGACCGACGCTCCTCGAGCAGGAGATCGAGATCGTCGGCCTGGCGCGCGTCGAGCTTCTTGCGGATGGGCGCGATCGCTTCGTCGCCGAGCTCGATGATCGCGTTCGCCAGCTCGCTCACGTCCGCGACCTCGGCGTGCTTGGCGATGAGCCGGATCCACTTCCTTTCCGTCGGCCTAGCTGGACAGGCGTGATCCCCCGTGGAAGCCCAGACGCCATGTGAAGTCTCGAAGGGCGACGCGCCGAGTTTCCGGGCGCCACACGCGCGGCTTTTCGTGTACGCTGCAGTCGCCGAAGATCATTGATGTCGAGAAAGTCGATTGTCTCGCCAAGTCCAAGGGGGGAACTTGAGCCGGCTCCAATCTGTGATGCTGTTTTGCGCGGTGCTTTCGAGTCCGCGGTTGTCGCACGCGGCGAGGTCGCTCCCCGAGACGCCGGCTCCGCCGCCGACCGCGTTCGCGATTCCCACGGAGCGGCTCACGCTGCCCAACGGGCTGGTGGTGCTCCTCTCGCCGGACCCGTCGGTGGCCAGCGTCGCCGTGACCATGTCTTTCGCGGCGGGCACCGAGTACGAGCCTGCGCAGCGGAGCGGCCTCGCGCACCTGGTGGAACACGTGATGGCCATTGGTCCCACGCCCGAGACCGACTACGCGGGCATCCTCGAGCGCCGCGGCGCGGTGAAGTTCAACGGCTTCACCACCTACGACAGCCTGCGCTACGAGGTCGTCCTCCCCGCGGCCCAGCTCCCTGTCGCGCTGTGGGCCTTCGCCGATCGCCTGGGCACCCTGCCCGCGCTCATCGACGCCGCGGCGGTGGAGAAGAGCCGCCGGATCGTCTTCCAGGAGCGCGCGCTGGTCCTCGCGGATCAACCGTTTGGGCTGGTGGACGAGATCGTCGCCAAGGATCTCTACCCTGCTCCGCACCCGCTCCACGGCGGCGTGCTCGGCGTCGAGAGCGAGCTGGCCACCGCCACCGTCGCCGACATTCACGACTACGTCAGCAAGTACCTCGTCCCCGCAAACGCCGTGCTCACCGTGGTCGGCAACTTCGATCCCAAGGTGGTGAAGCCGCTCCTCCAGGACACCCTCGGCCTGCTGCCTGGTGGAACACGCGCGCAACCGCCGGCCATCGCGCCCATGGAACCGAGCGGCGCGGTGGTGGACAAGCACCCCGAGGTCCACTCTCGGGTGCCGCGGGTCACCGTGGCGTGGCGCTTCCCCAGCCAGGTGATCGCAGCGGCCACCACCCTGGAGCTCGGGGCCTACCTGCTCAATGTCCAGACCGACGGCGCCTGGGGAATGCGCATCGATGCGGACTTCGTGCAGTACGCGGGTGAGTCCACCTTTCGGTTCGATCTGGTGCTGCCCTATGCGGAGACCATGGACGCCGCGCAGTCCGACGCCACGAGCTTCGTGCGGTTCCTCACGCGGCGCGAGGCGAACGTGGAGCTCATGCAGCTGGCGAACCTGGCGCTCGATCGCGCCAACTTGATGATGCTCGATACCCTCGACGGCCGCGCGAGCGCGCTCACCCGGCTCGAGCGGCTCTACGGCGACATGAAGCCCGAGGACTACTTCTCGGAGCACTGGCGCGTCGACAACTTCACCGTGCGTGACACCGCCAGGGCGTGCCTGAGCGGGCCGGGTGTGGTGATCCACGCGCGCCCCATCCACCCCCGGCCTCCCCGCGGAGAGCGCGAATGATCCGGCTCCTCGCCACGACGTCCCTCTTGGCCGCATTGGCCGCGCTCGGCTGTGCGGCCGCACCGCCGGCTCCGCCGCCCGCGCCCGTCTCGAAGCCCGTGGCCGTGGCCCCGCCGGCGCCCACCAAGCCCTGGCACACCACGCCACCGCCCGAGCCCATCGCCGTGACCCAGACGCCGGACACGCCCGCACAGGAGCAGGTGCTGGCCAATGGGCTCCGCGTGGTGGTGGTGGAGCACCACGGCCGGCCCACGGTGATGATCCGGCTCGTCCTGCCGCAGGGCACGGTGGGCGATCCGCCGGAGTGGGCCGGCGCCACGTACCTCGGCGTCTCGCTCGCGACCGACTACTACGAGCTCAACGACCAGAACGAGCCCATCTACGACGAGAAATCGTTCCGCGGGCAGCTGGTGGAGCTCGGCGGCACCGCCTTCGCGCTCGCGGAGCCCGACGGCTCGGTGATTGGCGTCTCGGGGCTCTCCGTGAACACGCATCGCTACCTGTCGAAGCTGGCCGCGGCGGTTCTCCGGCCACGCCTGGGCGAGCACTCGTTCTCCGCCCGGCGCGATGCGCTCCTCGACGAGCTCGACGACCTCGAGAGCGCCGACCCGGAGGCGTTCCAGCGGGTGGTGACGGCCAGCGCGTTCGGGAAGAACCACCCCTACTCGCGCTCCACCATCGGAACCGAGTCCAGCCTCACCGACATGGGCGTGGAGATGGTGCTCGAGCGGCAGAAGCGGGTGCTGGTACCCGGCGGGGCCACGCTGCTCGTGGTGGGTGACGTGAAAGCGGAAGCGGTCTTCACGGCCGTGGCCGCGCTCTTCCGGCCCTGGCGCGGGCGTGCGCCGCCTTCGCTGCCCATCGCGCTGCCCTCCCTGGCCCGGTCGAGCGGGGTGGCCGTGTTGAAGCGGACTCCGGCCCAGACGCTCGCCGTGTGCGCCGCACGCCCGCTCCGGGAGGGCCGCGATGCGATGGGCACGCTCCAGGTGCTGGCGGCCATTCTGGGACGCGGCCTCGGGAGCCGGCTCAGCCTGAACCTGCGCGAGCAGCACACGCTCACCTATTCCACCGACGCGGCGGTGGCGCGACGCAGGTACGCCAACGCGTTCCTCGCCTGCGCCACCCTCGACGCCGCGCATGCAGAGGAAGGCGTGAAGCTCTTCCGCGAGACGCTCGAGTCGGCAGCGAGGGTGCCGCCCACGCCGCAGGAGCTCGAGCGCGCGAAGGCGCTGCTCCTTCAAGACCTCGCGGCGCACCGCGACGATGCGGCGCACATCACGGAGGCCTGGCTGAACGCCATCCTCATCGACGATGGGCGCCCCGATTTCGACAAGCAAGCGGCGGCCATCAGTCAGGTGACCGCCGAGCAGGTGCAAGCCATGGCGCGAAAGGTGCTCGCGCCGGACACCCTCGCCTGGACGATGTCGGGAGATCCGGACGTCGCGGCCAAGGCGGCCGCTGCGGACCATCTTGGCCGCAGCCGGCCCGTCTCGTTCGAGCGTTAGCAGCGAACGCCCTCAGCGTGGCGCCTCCCACGGCTGCTGCGCGCGGAGCTCGCCCACGTCGAGCGTGCCGCGCTCGAGCACGCCGGTGCTCGCGTCGGCGATCCGGTAGGCGAGCGTGCTGCGCCCGAGCGGCTGCGACTCCACGAAGATGCAGCGCAGCTCGCCCGGCTCGAAGCCGCACTGCGCCTGCACCGAAGCGAGGAGCTGCTCCTGGTGCAAGTGGCCCTCGCCAAAGTTCCAGCCAAGCACCAGCCCCGCCACGAGCTCGCCATCGAGCCACTCGTGCTCCGCGACGCGCTCCACCGCCTTGGGCACCAGCCGCGGCAGCGCCCGTCCATGCAGGTGCATCATGCGAAAGGCCATCACCTTCCCGAGCAGGCCAACCGACGTGGCGCGATCGTAGAAGTGCGCGAGCTGGTCGTAGATCCACGCGCTCGACATCTTCATCTTCGAGAGCTTGCGGTACGCGTCGCCGCGGAAGAGCCAGACCGAGTACGCCCAGTTGCCGGCGTAGTAGCGCATCGCGAGCAGGAACGAGATGTGCTCGGGGAATAGGTTTCCCGCGAGTGGAAGCACCAGCAGCATCAGCACCAGGAATGCGGCGAGCGCGGGCGGGCCAATCGCCAGCAGCGACGCGTCCGGGTGGGCCCAGAAGAGCGCGAAGCCGCCGTAGACCACCATCACGTTCCACTCGATGGGCACGCCCATGGGCACGTTGCTGGTGATGAAGCTGTGCAGCATCAACATGAGCGCGATCGCCACGACGGGCTGCGCGTGGAGCGGCGTGAGCAGGAACGCGAGCGGCACGCCGAGCTCGAGCGCCGTGCCCAGGTGCGCCATGAGCTGGGCCAAGCGTGAAGGCCGCAGGTCGCGGGGGTAGTCCACGTACATGCGCCGGCGCACGAAGCCGAAGCGCATCACCGGGCTGTTGCTGGTCATCACGCAGGTGACCGGCGGGAAGTGGTGGTTGAGCTTGGAGAACCCCGCCCAGAACCAGAGCGCGAGCTGCACCGCCTTGGCCGCGGGGATCCAATCGCTCGCGAACGCGAAGCAGACGATCGTCACCCAGTAGTGCTCGGCGCGCGCCGCGAGGAAGAGCGTCTTATCGAGTATCCCCAGCAGCGGCACCAGCACCACCAGCGGCAAGAGCTCCGAAGCGCCGAGCTCGGGCGCGAGCAGCGCGCGCAGCGAGGCCACCACCAGCGCCGCATAGAGCCCGACGTCGAGCAGTCCGCGCGTGCGATTGCCGATCAGCGGCGCGCCCGCGAAGAACGGCAGCTTGGTGGTGCCGGGTCGGAGGAAATAGAGAAAACCGCCCAGCGGCGGCAGATAGCGGCCGGTGAGCGGCCCGCTCCCACAACCGAGCCCGAGCACCTCGAAGAGCATGCTCCAGACGATGGCCTTCTCGAACGCGAGCGGATGTAACCACCAGGTTTCAATCGTCAGCGGCCGGCCGAGGGACGGGCTGAAGGTGCAGAAGCCCATCCATGCGGCGACGTAGACCACGACCTTGAGCGCGTAGGCGACGAACACCGCTGGCGGCGTGCCATAGCCCTGCATCGCCCACGCGGCGCAGACCATCTGTCCGCGCTCGGTGAGCGGCTTCTCGAGCCACTCGAGGGGCGCGTACGGCGGCGGCGTGGGATCGAGGAAGCCCATACTCTGGAATCTAGCGGGTCCAGCCGATCTCTTTCGCGGTGAAGCGATTCACCGCGCACTGCTCCAGCGAGCGCGCCATCGGGCTCTTGTCGACGTCGAGCGCCACGGTGCCCGCCATCACCTCGCACTTGTCTTGAGGCAGCGTGGGATCGCGGTCTGGCTCGCCGAGGCCCTCGGGGATGCGCGGGTGGCCGGCATCGTCGTACTTGTCGGTGGCGCCGAGCGTGTGCAGCAGCTCGTGCGTCACCGCCAGCGCCACCCAGCCTTGATCGCGGCTCCCCGCAGGCGCCTGGACGATGCCCACGTGCCCCTGCTCCAGCCCCACCGACGCATCCAGGCTCTCGCCCGGATGCACCGCGTGGAAGACGACGTAGATGCGCACGTCGCTCTCGGGCAGGTCGAAGGTGTGCGCCGCCTGAGCGTCGAACCAACGCAGTTGCAGGCTCCAGAGGATCACCGCCAGCCGCGAGGATCCGTCGGGCGGATCCGGCGGCAGCACGTCGATGGCGCGCGTGGTGCCGACTTCGATGCCGCCCGTCTCGCGCTTTTGAAGCGCCGCCTGCGCGAGGAGAAAGCGGCCGACGTCCGCGAAGGCGTTGGGCGGGAGCGACTTCGCCCAGCGCTCGGCGCCGGGATCGCCCGGCGCTGCCACGGGCACCACGCTCACGCGAAGCGGCGCGATCCAGGCGTGCAGGCGCCTTCGCGTGGACATCGCCGTGATGGCGACGGCGGCCAATACGATTAACAAAAAGGTGATGCGCAAGTTCCGGAATGTCGTCCGCCGCCGCCGAGCCCGGGCACATCGCGCGCACTCGCCGTTGCCAAAGGCAAGGCAGTAGCCGCAAGCGGTGGCGTCGCCGCAGGTCGGGCAGCGATCGCCCACGAGCGCGGGGTGCGCGGCACAGCGCTCGATTCGACTGGACGGCCGAACCCGGCCCAGCTCGCGCTCCAGGCGCTGGCTGGCGGCGTTCGCGTCGCCGCGGACGATGAGGTGCAGCGTCACCGGCGCCTTGCTGCGGAGCACGTCGGCCTGCGCGGCGCTCAGCCCGAGCAAGCTCCGACACACCGCGCGCCAACGCTCGGGCGTGGTGCCGTCTGGCGGGAAGAGGTCGAGCTGGAGACGGGTCTCGTCCACGTGCGCATGCTACCTCCGCCGACCGCGATTCAAGTCTCGACTTGCGCGCGCACACAGGTAGTACCCTGCCCAACCATGCGCCTCCCCGAATATGACGAGCAGGACGCCACCGGTCTCGCCGAGCTGGTCCGCAGCAAGCAGGTGACGCCCACGGAGCTCGTGGAAGCGGCCATCGAGCGCATCGAGGCGCGCAACCCGGCGCTCAACGCGGTGGTGCACACCCAGTTCGACCGCGCGCGAAAGGAAGCGAGCGCGCCGCGCGAGGGCCCGTTCGCGGGCGTGCCGTTCTTGCTCAAGGACCTGATGGCCGAGGACGAAGGGCAACCGAGCACCAGCAGCTGCAGGCTCGGGAGCGAGTGGCGCGCCACGCGCGACTGCGAGCTCGTGGCCCGCTTCAAGCGCGCGGGCCTCATCATCCTCGGGCGCACGAACACGCCCGAGTTCGGAATCATGGGCACCACGGAGTCGGCGTTTCGCGGGCCCGCGCACAACCCGTGGGATCCCGCGCATTCGACGGGCGGCTCGAGCGGCGGCTCCGGCGCAGCGGTGAGCGCGCGCATGGTGCCCGCGGCGCACGCCGGCGACGGCGGCGGGTCCATTCGCATCCCGGCGGCACACTGTGGCCTCGTCGGCCTCAAGCCCACGCGCGGCCGAAATCCCATGGGACCGGTCAGCGGCGAGCACTGGGCGAGCCTGGTGGAGGAGCACGTGGTCACGCGCAGCGTGCGCGACACCGCGGCCCTCCTCGATGCGACCGCCGGCACCGACGTGGGCGCGCCTTATCAAGTCCGCGATCCGGCGCGGCCCTTCGTCGCCGAGCTGGGCCAGTCGCCGGGCAACTTGAAGATCGGCTTCACCACCCAGCCGCTCTTCGCCGAGAAGATCGACCCCGATTGCGTGGCCGCGGTGAACGACGCCGCGAACCTCGCGCGCTCGCTCGGCCATCAGGTCGAGGAGGCGATGCCCAAGTTCGATCGCCCTGCCCTCATTCGCGCCTACCTCTTCGTGGTGGCCGCGGGCGTGAGCTCGGATCTCGCCGCGGCCGAGGCGCGCGCAGGTCGCAAGGCACGTGCGAGCGATGTGGAGCCGGCCACGTGGTTGCTGCACTCCATCGCGCGCTCGCTCCCGACGGCCGACTACATCGCTGCCGTGGACCTCATTCGCCGCACCTCGCGCGAGGTCGCGGAGTTCTTCACGCGCTACGACGTGCTGCTCCTGGCCACCGCTGCCCGCCCGCCGGTGAAGCTCGGCGAGCTCTCGCCCACCCGCAGCGAGCTCTTCCAGCTCAGCATCCTGCGCGCGCTGCCCATCCACGCGCTTCTCATGAAGGCCGTCGACGAGATGGCGCACGGTCCGCTCTCTGCCACGCCCAACACGCAGCTCTTCAACATGACCGGCCAGCCGGCGATCTCGCTGCCGCTCTTCTGGAATGCGGCGGGCCTGCCCATTGGCACGCAGTGGGTGGTGCCCTATGGCCGCGAAGATGTGCTCATTCGACTCGCGAGCCAGCTCGAGGTGGCGCGGCCGTGGGCGGCGCGGAAGCCGCCGATGTTGCAGAACGCGTGAGCGTCACTCGCTCTCATCTTCCGTGCGCCAGAAGTCGATGACCTGTGGGTCCTTGGAGAAGATGAGCCCGTGATAGAAGACGTCATCCCAGTTGTCCTGGACGATCTTCAAGTACACGCCCGGCCCGAGCTCGCGCAGCACGAGGTCGCCCTCCTCGCCGCCATTCTGGTTTCTCCGCGAGCTGTTGCAGTCGCCCAGACTGTGCGCAAACCGCTCCATGCCGATGGCCTTCTTGGAAGGAACGAACTCTTCACAATTCCTCGGCAATGAAAAGTCGCCTTGTTGGTAACAAGAACCCGAAGCGCTGCAGAAGAACGACGCCCGGAAGACCTTGCGCTCCACATTGTTGAATCCACAGGTCACGGGCAGCTCGGGATCTTCACCTTTCGCCGTCACATCCACGCCCGAGGGCGCCTGCAGCGGCGCCAGCGCGATGCCCATGCCTGCTCCGGGAATGGGATAGCCCGTGAGCGCCTCGTTGAGACCGGAGAGGGCCACGAACTCGTCCTTGCCGGGGCAGTCATAGTTTGCGCTTCTGTAGAATCGGCGCGCGATGCGTTTGATCAACTTTGCAATCCTGGGATCGGCGTGCACCGCGCGATCGCTGGGCTTTCGACACTGCCCGTCGATCATGAACATCCCTTGCGGACACGACGGCATCGCGAGGCGCGTGGGCTTGATGGGCGTGAGCGTCGAGGTGAGCGGCACGGCCTTTCCACGCTCGCGCACCGCCGACGGCTCGTAGCACTCGGTGGGCTCGCCCATCGCCACGTGCAAGAGGTCCTTGGTCACCAGCTCGAGATAGAAGTCTTCGCGCGGTTGGCGCACCGGCCGATACGAGCAGGTGGTGATGAGCGCCGCGCGTCGGAAGAAGAGGTGCGCGCGGTCGATGTCGAAGACGCGGCCATCGCTGCAGCGCACGGTGGGCTTCGTGTCGTCGATGACGGTGCAGGTGCGCTTCGGAACCGCCGCCTGCGCGGCCAGCGGTGTCAGCGCCAGCGCGAGGAAGACGAGCGCGAGGTTCACTCGCCGTGAAGTGACGTCCTGCACCAGCTTCAGCCTAGCCGCCTCGCGCGCGAAGTGCCGCTTGGCCGGCCGCTGCGCCCGTGGGACGATCCCCGACCGCCCATGAC
Organism: Deltaproteobacteria bacterium; assembly: GCA_018266075.1. GTDB lineage: Bacteria > Myxococcota > Myxococcia > Myxococcales > SZAS-1 > SZAS-1. Next base: position 197,222 of record JAFEBB010000001.1, read on the forward strand.
TCCCGATCCCCTCACCCCCGCCCGGCGGCTCTTTCTGTGGGTGCTGATCTTCGTGAGCGGCATGTCCGTGATGGCGCTGGAGATCACCGCGTCGCGGGTGATGTCGCCGCACTTCGGCTCGTCGATCTTCGTGTGGGCCAACGTCATTGGCATCATCATGGTGGCGCTCTCGGTGGGCTACTTCGTCGGCGGGCGGCTCGCGGAGCGCCGGCCCGAGCTCAACGTGCTGCTGCGCATCGTGGCCGCGGGCGCGTTGTCGGCGGCGATCATCCCCGCGCTGGTGCGTCCGCTGGCGACGCACGTCATCGATCTGCTCTCGGGACGCGCGGGCGCGGTGCAGGTCATCGCCGGCTCGTTTGTAACCTTGTTGTTACTTTATGGATTGCCCATCGTGCTCCTGGGCATGACCTCGCCGTTTGCGATTCGCCTGCTCACGCTCGATCGGCCGCAGGTGGGCGAGGCTGCGGGCGGCGTCTTCGCAGTCTCGACGGTGGGCAGCATCCTCGGCACGTTCGTGCCCGCGTTCCTGCTCGTGCCCACCATCGGCACCCGCGCGACGCTGCTCATCTTCGCGGTGCTGCTGCTGGGAACCGTCGCGTTCGGGCTCTGGGGCGCGCGCGGGAGCGCCGTGCTCGTGCTGCTCGCGGGCGTGCCCTACGTGGCGCACGCGGGCATCCGGCCTTCGGCGCACCAGCTCGCGGAAGTGGAGAGTCCCTACCAATACGTCGAGGTGACCGAGGACGGCCCGGTGCGCGCGCTGCGCTTCGACGAGGGCTTGATGGTGCAAAGCGAGGAGCGCGCCAACTCGCCGCTCACGGGCGGCTATTGGGATCTCTTGCTGCCGCTGCCGAACTTGCCCCGCGCGGAGAAGCCCAAGGTGCTCATCCTCGGGCTGGCCGCGGGGACGATCGCGCGCGGGATGATCGAGTCCCGGCCGGAAGGCGCCATCGCGGTGACGGGCGTGGAGATCGATCCCGACGTGGTGGCGCTGGGCGAGCGCTTCTTCTCACTGAAGCGGCTCGCGGGGCGCATCGACGTTCACGTGGAGGACGCGCGCGCGTTCCTGGCGCACAGCCAGGAGCGTTACGACCTGGTGCTCCTCGATGTGTACGCGAACCAGCGCTACATCCCGCCGCACCTGGTGACGCGCGAGTTCTTCGCCGAGGTGAAGGCGCACCTCGCGCCGGGCGGCGTGCTGGTCGCGAACGTGAACTCGCCCACCACGGAGTCGAAGCTGCTCCGCTCGTTCGTGAAGACGCTGCGGACGGAGTTCGCCCTCGTGGACGCGGTGCACGCGCCCAAGCACTGGAACTACGAGCTGGTGTGCAGCAGCGAGCCGCTCGACTGGGACGGCGCCGCGGCTCGCGTGCCCGAGGCGCTGCGGCCGATCATGATGTTCGAGCGCGATCACCGCGTGCTCCTCGACGACACCGACGGCCTCGTGCTCACCGACGACCGCGCGCCCGTGGAGCTGCTCACCGACGCGGCCGTGTACGCGAGTTCGCCGGGCAAGCGATGAAACCGGCTGGTTAATGTGAAGACACCCAAGCAATCGCTCGATGCGTTCATCGCCAAGTACGACCCGCGCCTCGCGGCCACGGCCAAGAAGTGCCTCGCCAGGCTGCGCAAGCTCGCGCCCGGCGCGAACCAGCTCGTCTACGACAACTACAACGCGCTGGTGATCGCCTTCGGCGCCGGCGAGCGGCCGTCGGATGTGGTGTTCTCGCTGGCGCTCTATCCCCGGCACCTGAACCTGTTCTTCCTCTGGGGCAAGGGCCTGCCGGATCCGGGCAAGCGCCTCCAGGGCTCTGGCAAGCAGGTGCGCTCGGTGCGCGTGGACGCCGCCGCCACCCTCGACGAGCCCGAAGTGCGGGCGCTGCTCCGCGCGGCGATCGCGCGCGCTAAGGTGCCGTTCGACCCGAAGCGGAAGGGGAAGCTGGAGATCCGCGCGGTGGTGAAGACGCAGCGGCCGCGACGACTGGCAAAGAAGTAGCCGCGCTTGCCAGCTTCCTTGGGGACGTTACATTTTGGTTCATGAAATCGCCCGTCCTCGAGACCGCGCCGCTCGGCTTTCCGTGGATCACCATCGATCCGTTCCTGTTCTGCGTGCACCACGATGACGCGTACCCGCGCGGAAACGTCGAGCTGGGGCCGAACGCGTCGCTCGCGGGCCGCGACATTGGCCAGGACTTCGCCGGCAAGGACGGCTGGCGCATGTACCACGGCGACGTGGTGCCGGGCTTTCCGCAGCACCCGCACCGCGGCTTCGAGACCGTGACCATCGCGCGGCGCGGCTACATCGACCACTCCGATTCGCTCGGCGCCACGGCGCGCTTCGGCCCGGGCGACGCGCAGTGGCTCACGGCCGGTGGCGGCATCGTGCACTCGGAGATGTTCCCGCTGCTGAAAGAGGACGCGCCCAATCCGCTCGAGCTCTTTCAGATCTGGTTGAACCTGCCCGCCGAGGACAAGCTGGTGGCGCCGCACTTCTCGATGTTGTGGCGCAAGGAGATCCCGCGCCTGAACTCGGGTGGCGCGGAGGTTCATGTCTATGCCGGCCAGCTCGCGGACCAGCGCGCGCCCAGGCCGCCGCCGCACTCCTGGGCCTCGCGCGCCGACACCGACGTGGCCATCTGGAGCATCCGACTTCCCGCCGGAACGAGGTGGACGCTGCCTTCCACCGCGAATCCCAAGTCGGTGCGCACGCTCTACTTCTTCAAGGGCGCGTCGGTGAAGCTGGGCGAGCACGTGCAGCGCGAGCACGCGGCGCTCGTCGTCGAGGGCCAGGCGTCGCTCCCGCTCGAGGCCGGGAGCGACGAGGTGGAGCTGCTGATGCTGCAGGGCGTGCCCATCGGGCAGCCGGTGGCGCAGCACGGGCCGTTCGTGATGAACAGCCCGGCCGAGGTGCAGCGCGCTTTCATGGACTACCAGCGCACGCGCTTCGGCGGCTGGCCGTGGAAGCGCGACGACCCGGTCCACGCGCGCGACGCCGGCCGGTTCGCCAAGCACGCCGACGGACGCGTGGAGCGCGTCGAGGATTGAGTTCCGCTTTCCGCTCCTGAGTCAGGTCGCTAGGCTCGTCTCCCCTCGGGAGACGCGTATGAAGAGCCTTCGCAAGAAGCTTCGAATCTGGGCGCTGGCGACGGTCCCTGCAGCCGGGCTCTGCGCGGGCTGCGGCAAGCAAACGTGTGCACCCATTCCTCCGCACACCTGTCTCGACCGCATCACCTATTGCACAAACAGCGTGGTGTCCTCGCAGCAGCTGAGCGCGACAGGCAGCCTCGACATCGACACTTGCAAGCAGCTCTGCTTCGAGGGCACCGTCTATTTCTGCGAGTCCGATGCGCGCTCCGACGGCAACTTCGACCTCACCTGCTTCTATGACAACACCCCCGGGGTCGGATGCCTCGGCACAGGCCGGAGGCCGCGCGGACTGGTGACGCCCAGGCGCGCCCGTGCGCGTTGTGAGGTGGGCGCCCTGCTCGCCCGCGTGGCGCACCTCGAGGCCGCGTCGGTGCCCGCGTTCGCGCGGCTTGCCGAGGAGCTCACCCGCTTTGGCGCACCGAAGGGACTCGTCGAGCGCGCGCAGGCGGCGCGTCGCGATGAGATTCGGCACGCCGCGCAGATGGGTCGGCTCGCGCGGGGTCACGGTGCTTCGTTGGCGGGCGTGCGCGTGCGCCAGCCGGCGCGCCGCAGCCTCGAGGCCTTCGCGCTCGAGAACGCAGTGGAGGGCTGTGTGCACGAGACCTGGGGCGCGATGGTCGCGCAGGTGCAGGCGATTCGAAGCCCAGATTCGGGCGTGCGCAGCGCCATGCGGCGGATCGCCACCGACGAAGCGCGCCACGCGGAGCTCGCCTGGGACGTCGCGCGCTGGGTGGAATCGCGGCTCGATCCGCGCGCGCGATCTCGCGTGCGACGCGCGCAACGGCGCGCGGTGGACGCCCTCGACGCGTCGCTCACGTCGTCGACGCGAGCCGAGCGCGCGCTGGGCCTGCCCGACCTGCCGCAGGCCCGCGCGCTCCACGCGAAGCTTCGCGCGGAGCTCTGGTCCGCGGCCTGATCGCTACCAGACCCGGCAGCGCTTCTCGGGCGCCATCGCCGAGCCCGGCTTGCACTGGAACACCTGCTGGAACTCGGGGAGGTTCCGCAGCACGCCGTTCACGCGGAACTGGTTGGGCGAGTGCGGGTTGGTCTGCACCAGCAGACGCAGCGCAGGATCGCTCCAGGCGCCGCACCAGGCCTCACCGTACGCGAGGAAGAAGCGCTTCTCGTCCCCGGCCGTGACCGTCTTGCCGGCCTTCTTCTGGGCCGCGAGCCACGCCGCGTGGGCGATGCGCACGCCGCCATTGTCCGCGGTGTTCTCACCGAGCGTGAGGTTGCCGTTCACGTGCAGGCCGTCGAGCACGGTGAAGCCCGAGTACTCGTTGGCCAGGCACTGGGTGCGCTCCTGGAAGCCCTTGGTATCGGCCGCGGTCCACCAGTCGCGCAGGTTGCCCTTGGCGTCGAACTTGGCGCCCTGGTCGTCGAAGCCGTGCGTCATCTCGTGGCCGATGACCGTGCCGATGGCGCCGAAGTTCACCGCGTCGTCCATCGTGGCGTCGAAGTACGGCGGCTGGAGCATGCCCGCGGGGAAGTTGATGGTGTTCATCTGCGGGTCGTAATAGGCGTTCACCGTCGGGGCGGTCATGCCCCACTCCTGGCGATCCACCGGCTTGCCGATCTTGTTCAGCTGCCGCCGCAGCTCGTAGCCAGACGCGCTCCAGGCATTGGCCAGCGCCGCATCGCGCGCGATGCGCACCGTGGCGTAGTCGCGCGGCTTCTCCGGGTAGCCGATCTTGTCGAGGATGCCGTTGAGCTTGATCTCGGCCTGCTTCTTCGTCTCCGGGCCCATCCAGTCGAGGCCGTGGAAGTCGTCGGCCATGGCGAGCTTGAGGCCGTTCACCAGCTGCTCCATGCGCCGCTTGCTCGCGGGCGGGAACGCCTTCTGCGCGAACACCGCGCCGAGCGCCTCGCCCAGGTCGCGGTCGACGTACACGCTGCAGCGCTTCCACCGCGGCTGCAGCTCCTTCGCGCCGGCCAGGGTCTTTCCGTAGAAGGCGAAGTCCTCGTTCACGAACGCGGTCGGGAGCATTCCGGCGGAGGCGTGGATGAGGTGCCAGCGCAGGTAGGCCTTGAGCTCGTCGAGGCTGCGGGTCTTGAGCTGCGCCTCGAAGGCCTTGAGCGCGTCGGGCACGGCCACCAGGAAGTGCTTGGTGGCCGGCATCTGCATGACCTTCAGGTACGCGTCCCAGTCGAAGCTCGGCGTGAGGGCCTTCACCTCGGCGAGCTGCAGCTTGTGGTTCACGTTCGCGGGGTCGCGGCGCTTCACGATGTCCAGGGCGCCGTTGGCGAGCGCGGTCTCGATGTCCATCACCGCCTTGGCGTCCTTGGCGGCCTGCGCTGACCGCTCACCCGCCAGCTCGAGCATCTTGGTGACGTGGGCGACGTACGCCGTCCGCAGCTCCACCGACTTGGGATCGGTCTTCAAGTAATACTCGCGGTCGGGCAGCGAGAGGCCAGCCTGGTCGAGCTGCGCGACCACGAGCGAGGCGTCGTCGAGGTCCTGGCCGCCGCCGAAGATGAAGAACGGCGTGAAGCCGCCCGAGTCCGTGGCCGCGAGCATGTTGAAGGTCGCCAGGTGCAGCTCCGCGAGCACCGGGCCGAGATCCTTCACGCTGGCCATGCCGGCGATGCGGTCCATCATCGGCTTGAGCGACGCGGGGCCCTTCTTGTCGATGCCCGCCTCGTCCATGCACGCGGCGAAGTGGTCGCCGATCTTCTGCTCGGCCGGGCTGCGGTTGGCGCCGCCCTTCGACGCGCCCTCGAGGATGTCGCGCAACAGGAGCTGGTTGGCCAGCTGCAGGTGACCGCCGGTGCCCCAGCGGCCCTTGTCGGCGGGGATGGGGTTCTTCTTCACCCAGGTGTTGCACGCGTACGCGTAGAAGTCGGTGCAGGGGTCGACGGCCGTGTCAGCCTGCTTCGGATCGAAGTGCTGGAACGTGACCTTCTCCGGCGCGGCATTCGGAGCGGCGCCGCTGAGCAGCGCGGCGAGCGGAGCGACGAGGTGGAGCATGGGGTCTCCCGAAGGGGCGCGGCACGATGCCACAGCGCCCCGCCCGGCGCGCAGAAATCGGCGGGGCGGGCAGCGAACACCGGTCGGAACGTCAGGTTCGCTGCTTTCTTGGTGTTTCTTCTTGTAGGCCCCGGGAAATCGGTATCCGGGCTGTGACCGGTGGTGCACCACGTCAGTCACAAGACTTGGGGCGCAGCCTGGAGCCATGGGGCCCCCTGCGCCGGCCGAGCCTTCCACCCAACCTCCCTGGAGCTTTGACCATGTTGAGACTGCGAAACGGACTGGCCACCGCGATCTGTACCGGCGCGCTGGCCCTGGCGGCCTGTGGCGGCAACACCACCAAGCCAGGCAGCGCGTCATCGGGCACCTCCGCCGCAGGCGCGGGCGGCACCCACTCCAGCTCGTCGGCCTCGGCGACGGCGTCGACGGGCGCGAGCTCCGGCGCCTCCACCGGCTCGGGCTCCACCACGGCCTCGAACGGATCCACCAGCGGATCGACCGCCGCGGGCAGCACCGGCGGCTCGACCACCGCGGCCGCCTCGACGGGATCCACGGCAGCCGCTTCCACGGGCTCCACCGCAGCCGCGTCGACCAGCGGCTCGGGCAGCACCGGCACCACCACCGCGGGCTCCACGGGCGGCAGCACCACCACCGCAGGCTCCACGGGCGGCACCACCGGCGGTCCTTGCGGCGGCAATACGTGCTCGAGCACCGAGGTCTGTGTGAACAACGCCTGCGTGGCCTGCGGCACCTCGGGTGAGGTGTGCTGCGCCAACAACGGCTGCGACACCTCGAGCCGCTGTGTGGGCGGCGTGTGCGAGGCCTGCGGCGGCGCGGGCCTGGCCTGCTGCACCGGCCGGGTGTGTGTCGATGCCAACACCGTCTGCACCGGCGCCGGCGGCGGCGGCGGCGGCGGCGCGGGCGTGTGCCAGGTCTGCGGCGGCAGCGGCGAGACGTGCTGCGCGGGCAACAGCTGCGGCAACGGTGGCTGCTGCGTGAACAACACCTGCGTGGCCGCGGGCAACACCTGCACCGGCGGCGGCGCCTGCGCGGCGGGCTCGTGCGGCACCTGCGGCGGGGCCAGCCAGGCTTGCTGCGCGGGCTTCACCTGCACCGCGCCCAACACCACCTGCAACGGCACCACCTGCCAGGCGTGCGGCGGCGCGGGCGAAGCCTGCTGCGGCGGCAACACCTGCACTGCGGCCGGCACGGTGTGCAACGGCGGCACCTGCACCGCTTGCGGCGGCGCCGGCGAGGCCTGCTGCGCGGGCAATACCTGCTCCGCGTCGGGCACGACCTGCGACCAGAACAGCGGCCAGTGCGTGGCCTGCGGCGGGGCCGGTGAGGCCTGCTGCCCGGGCAACCTCTGCAATTCGGGCTGCTGCGACGCCACCGGCACCGGCCAGTGCATCGCCGCGGGCCAGAGCTGCGGCACGGGCGACCTCTGCCTGGCCTCCGGCTCGTGCGCGGGCTGCGGCGGCAGCGGCCAGAGCTGCTGCACGGGCTCCGGCGTGACCGCCTGCAACGACCCCACCCAGAGCTGCAGCGCGGCCGGGATCTGCTCGTCGTGCGGCGGCCCCTTCGAGCCAGCCTGCAACGGCACCACCTGCAACGGCGGCAGCTGTCTGGATGCGGCGAGCGGCACCTGCATCCCGCCCGGCAGCGCGACGGGTGACGGCGGCACCGTCTGCGCCGGGGGGAGCTCGGTCACCTGCGGCGCCTCGGGCCAGGCCTGCTGCGCCAACAACACCTGCGCCAGCAACGGGTGTTGCGTGGGCGGGCTCTGCTTCGCCTCCGGGACGACCTGCCCGAACGGCCAGGGCACCTGCAGCGCCAACACGCCCGGTGGCTGCGGCGGCGGTGGCGGCGGTGGCGGCGGCAACGGGTGCGGCGGCAACGGCCAGAACTGCTGCGGCGCCGGCGGTGGCGGGTTCCGCGGCTACTGCACCGGGCCGGGCCTGGGCTGCGACTTCTTCAACGGCAACGGCTGCGCCACCTGCGGCAACGACGGCGACCCGTGCTGCGCCGACAACAGCTGCAACAACGGCGGCTGCTGCGTGGGCGGCCAGTGCGTGGGAGCTGGCAACGACTGCGGCGTGGGCTTCGGTGGCGCCACCCTCTGCGCAGCCAACAGCTGCGCGGGCTGCGGCGGGCTGGGCCAGCAGGCGTGCGGCGGCGGCGGGTTCGACGTCTGCACCGCCCCGTACTCGGTGGCCCAGAACGGCAACTGCGTGGCCTGCGGCGGCTCCGGCGAGCCCTGCTGCACCGGCAACAGCTGCGGCGCCGGCTACACCTGCAACAACAACCAGTGCACGGCCTGCGGCGGCTCCGGCCAGCGCTGCTGCCAGGGCAACGCCTGCGCCACGGGCACCTGCAACAACAACCAGTGCCCGTAGTGCCCGTAGCCTGAGTTGCTGAGAAACGGCGGCCGGTTCCCAGTTGGGGGACCGGCCGCTTTGCTTCTCGGTCGGTTTAGGGGCATGGTGCGCCTCCCATCCGGGGGTTCGGCCCCCGAACCTGCGACGACACCCACCATGAGCCCGGCCAGCCACGAGATCCCCGTCATCCGCTGCGCGCACTGCGCCTGGGCGCGCGGCGGCTTGAGCGCGGGCCCGGCCACGGGTGACGTGGGCTCGCACCTGCGCCGGCACCTCGTCGCGCACCTGGTGGAGCGCCACGGCCGCGACCCGGGCCAGGCCGACGCCGAGGCCACGGTTCAGCTCGGCGTGCCCGAGCCGACCCAGCAGCTCGCCTGAGCAACGGTCGCTCGACGTCGCTATCCATTGCTGCGTGACCTGCGCCTTCTGCCACCGCGCCGCCGACGGCGGCCCCAGCCTCGGACCGCTCGAGGCGCGCACGTGCCTGCCCTGCGCGCGTCGGCTGGGGGTGCTGCTCATCGAGCGGCCGACGATGTTCGTGTCGCTCTGGCCTGTGCTGGCCGAGGACGACGACGGCTCGCCCGAGCCGAAGGTGCGCCTGTCCGACGGTCGAACCGTCGAGCTGCGGGAGCGGACCGCGGAGCTCAAGCGCGAGCTGTCGATGGACAAGCGGCTCGAGCTCGCGGAGATGCTTGGACCGCTGGGCCTGCCCCGCGAGGCGATCCTGGAGGCCGCCTTCGTGCTTCGCGAAGCCGAGCCCAACCTGGTTCAGCGCGCGCTGGACCTGCTCTTCTCCGAGCGGACGTCGCCCGCGGATCTGGCGCAGCTCGAGCGGCTTCTCTTGCCGAGCTGAGGGCGTAGACTCAGGACATCGATGCACCTTCGCCGCAAGAGCCCACACCATCGGCTGCTGCTCGCGCTCCTTTCGGCGCTGCTCTTTCCCGCGTGCTGGCCGCTGAGCTGCTTCTCGGGCTGCATCGTGCACAGCACCCCGCCCCCGCCGCCGCAGCCGGGCTCGGCCACGTACCAGTTGAGCTGCGACACCGCCATTGGCGCGGTGAAGACCTGGGTCACGTACACCGTCGTTGCGACCGCAGAGCCCGTCGGGCCGGGGGCGACCGTGGAGTACGACATCACCGCGCCGGTGGCGCAGGTGGACACGGGCGTCACCACCACGTTCGAGAAGAGCATCGAGTTCTTCGACATCCCCGCGGGGCTCAAGGTGCAATCGGTTCAGGCCGCGCAGAGCTCCACGGCCGACTTCAGCTCGGCGGTCGCGACCACCGATGGCGGCACCATCGCCTACACGCTCACCGGCAGCTTCACCTTCGACAAGACGGAGCGCCCGGTGCCGCCCATTCAGGTCAAGGCGACCGTGAACGCCGCGCCCGGCGCGACCATCGTGTGGATGCCGCCGGTGGAGGTCATCGGCCAGGCCAACGCGGGCTTCTTCGGCGACCAGACCACCACCTGCGCCTTCCCCGACGCAGGCCCGATCTGGACCAGCCACGTGCAGTAGCCCGGCTTCAGCCGATCACTGGTTCGGGAAGAAGTCCGTGAGCGGCGTGGCGTTCCCGGCCGAGCCCAGGCGACCCACACCCAGGCCGTCCTCGATGGTCGCGAGCAGGCTGTAGTGGTCGGCGGTGACGCCGCTCGGGAAGTTCGTCTTCGCGTACGGCGAGATGATGAACATGCCGATGGGGTCGTCGGTGCCGGTGATGCCGCCCGAGTCGTCGTCCTCGTCCCAGACGATCACGATGAGGCCGCCGTCCTGATAGGCCGGGCTGGCCATGATCGCGGGGATCTGCTGGCTGAGCCAGGTGTCGCCGTTGGCCAGGTTCTGCGGGCCGTTGCTCGGGTACGACGGGTCGTGCATGTCGTCGGTGAGGTTCGGCGTGAGGAAGTTGAAGTCGCGCGGGCCAGCGGCGAGGTCGGCGGCGAAGCTCGAGTAGTCCACGATGTGGTCCTCGCAGTGGTTGGGCACCACCGAGTCGTCCGTCGGGCCGGCGAAGTAGAGGAAGGGCACGTGCCGAACGGCGTATCCGGTGCCGTCCGACGTGTTGCAGGGCGTACCCATGTTCTCGCCGTACGCGCGCCAGTTCTCACCGGCGGCCTCGAGGTCGTCGACGACGGTGCGCGCCGACTGGCCGCCGCAGCTGCAGCTCCCGAGGACCAGGTTGCAGGTGAAGGCGTTGCAGCTGGTGTTGCCCGTGGCCTGGCAGTCGCAGCCCACGCCCTGGTCGCCGCCGGAGATCATCGCCAGGTAGTTCGGAAGGCTCGGGTGCGCGACGCCGTGGTAGTCGGTCGCGTACGCCGCCGACGTCTCCAGGCCGTGGATGAAGGGCGTGTTGGTGCTCTGGTCGAGCGTGCTCCAAGACGTGTTCTCCATGGGGATCACGAACACGTGCGAGAAGCGCGGGATGCCGCTGGGCGCGCGGCAGACGGGGATGCCGTTCGCCGTGCCGCAGGTGTAGTCGGCCGGGCAGGTGCCGCAGCCGCCGGTGGTGCCCGTGGTGCCGGTGGTGGACGTGCCGGTGGTGGTCGCGGTCGTGCCCGTGGTGGTCGAGGTTGACGTCGAGTTGCTGGTGGACGTCGCCGACGTGCCCGTGGAGCTCGTCGAGGTGTTGGTGGACGTGGTGGAGCCCGCGGTGCTCGTGGTCGACGCGCCGGTGCTGGAGGCCGTCGACGCAGTCGTCCCGCTCGACGCGCCGGCCGTCCCGCTCGACGCGGCGGCGCCGCTGGCCCCCGTCGCGCTCGCGCCCGTGGTCGTGGTGTGACCCGTGCTGCCGCCGGTGCTCGTGCCGCCACAGGCCATCAACACCGTTGCTGCCGCCAGCAAAACGCCGATGCGCATCGCGATCCCCGATTCGAAGAGTGGACGTCCTACCGGCAGCGTCGACTTCAATGCACGCCGCACCGGGCCAGGCTCGCGGTCACAACGATCGAGCTCTCAGATGGATGCGTCGCGCCCCCAGGACTTTCTGGCTACGCTCGACGCCCGGAGGAACCATCATGACTCGCGCCCTGCTCGTCGCTCTCACCGTGCTCTCAGGTTGCGCCGCCGCGGGCCCGAGCGTGATTCACCTCGCGCCCGAGGGAAAGAGCGCGGGCGGCGCGAACCACGCGGAGTTCGGCGTGGAGGGCGTGGGCGGGCTGCCGCTCTTCGCGCAGTCGTGGCGACCGGACGGCGCGCCCAAGGCGGCGCTGGTGATCGTCCACGGGTTGAAGGACTACAGCACGCGCTACAGCGCGTTCGCCGACCAGGCGGTGCAGCACGGCTACGCGGTGTACGCGTTCGACCTGCGCGGACACGGCAAGAGCGCCGGCGATCGCGTCACCATCGACTCCTTTGATGACTATCTGGGCGACCTGGACAAGGTGATGGCGATGGTGCGCACGCGCGAGCCGGGCAAGCCCGTCTTCCTGTTTGGTCACAGCATGGGCGGCTGCATCGTGACCCTCTACACCCTGCGCCAGAAGCCCGACTTGAAGGGCCTCATCCTCAGCGGGCCCGCGCTCAAGCCCGGCGACGACGTGTCGAAGTTCCTCATCGCCTCGACGCACATCGTGTCCGCGGTGGCGCCGGGCCTGCCGGTGCTGGATCTTCCCAACGCGAACTTCTCGCGCGATCCGCAGGTCGTGGCCGACATGGACAAGGACCCGCTCGTCTCACAGGGCAAGGGCCCGGCGCACACCGCCGCGCAGCTGCTCGACGCGATGGAGGAGATCGACTCGAAGATGGAGCAGCTCCAGGCGCCGCTCTTCGACCTGCACGGCACGGCGGACAAGCTCACCAACCCCGAGGGTTCCAAGGAATTGGTGAAGCGCGCGGCGTCGACCGACAAGACGCTCAAGCTCTACGAGGGCCTGTACCACGACCTGTTGCACGAGCCGGAGCGCGCGCAGGTGATGAGCGACATCCTCGCGTGGATGGATGCGCGGTAGGCCCAGAAGCCCCACCACCCGACCTCCTCCCCGTCTCACGCGGGGAGGAGGGGTCCACTTGGCAATTAACAATCGGATTAACAAATAAGACTCCCCTTCCCCGCGTGAGACGGGGAAGGGGTTGGGGGGATGGGGCTTACGCGCTGGCCGCGAGCATCTCTTCGAGCTGCTCGAACGTCACCTTCATGCCCTCGGCGGCGCCGGTGCCGTCGGTCTCGAGGGCTTCCTTGGTCGCGAAGAGCTCGTGCATCACCACGCGCGTCTTGCCGTCGATCTCCTCGAACGTGACGGTGGTGACCTCGCCGCCCTCGATGCCTTCCTCATTGGTCCAGACGAGCTTCTTGTTCGGGATGACCTCGAGGTACTTGCCGAAGAACTCCATCGGCTTCGGGAACTGGGGGCTGCTGAATACGAACTTGTACCGGCCGCCGGTGCGCGGATCGATCTCGCAGGAGAGGAATTCGATGCCGTAGCCCTTCGGCGTCCACCACTTCTTGAGCAGCTCGGGCTTGGTCCACGCGTCGAAGACCATGCTCACCGGACCGTTGAAGGTCCGCGTGATGACGAGCTCGCGCTCGGACTTCCGTTCCAGGGCGGTGACGTTCTTCATGGGCGTGCGCTCACTTTCGGTTCTTGCTTCCATCGACCTTCTCCTTGCGTTTGAGTTCTTCGATCACGTCGTCCAAAGCGTCGAAGCGTGCGGCCCAGAGCTGGCGGTGCCGCTCGAGCCACGCCGCCTCTTCCTCGAGTCGGCGCGGGCCCAGCTTGCAGGTCCGCACCCGCCCCACCTTCTCCGTCGCCACCAGCCCGGCCTGCTCCAGCACGCCCACGTGCTTCTTCATGCCCGTGAGCGTCATGTGGAACTTCTCGGCGAGCTCGGTGATCGACGCGTCGCCGCGCCCGAGCTGGGCCAGAACACCGCGGCGGGTGGCGTCGGAGAGCGCGGCGAACGAGGCGTCGAGGATGGCGTCTGAATGCTGAACCATGTGGTTCAGTATTAGCGCTCCATTTCCCGGAACGCAAGTGGGACCGAGCGCGTGAAGGGATCCGCGTATCATCCGAGACATGCGCACCCTCGCCCTCGCCGTCTTCGCCGCGTTCGCACTCGTCGCCTGCAGCTCGGGCGGCTCGGACACCAACACCGACGCCGGCAGCTCCGACGGCGGCCCGTGCAACGCGATCGTCGTCGACATCTGTCAGAAGGCGGTGTCGTGCTCCGCGGGCAACGACGCGGGCATCGTGTTCCTCGTCGGCCCCGACGTGGATGCGGGCGTGCACGGGTTCGAGTTCTCGCTCCGCGACTCGGCGGGAAACAACGAGGCCGGCTGCGAGAACGTCGTGGGCACGGCGTGCGGCAGCTCCAAAGAGGCCGGCTTCACCGCGAGCTGCGGCGCGGCCGTCGACGGCGGGCTCGCGTGCGGCACCGACCCGACCTACGGCAACGGCATGAACATCCCCGCTGCGTGTTGGAACAGCATCTAGCGGGCGAGACGCCGCGAGCCGTTCGAGTCGTCGCCCGCTGTGCCGGGGGACCTCGAATGACTCGACGGGACTGGCGCGATCCGTTGCTCTGGCGCGTGGCGCTCGTGGAGACCGGGGTGATCGAGGGCGTTACCGTCGGTTCACGTTAGCCGCAGCCCTCGAACGGCCCCTGCGCGCACTCGGGCGCGTCGAAGGACGAGCCGATTCCGTCGGAGCCGCTTGGACAGTCCTCGTCGCAGACGTTGAAGACCTGGCAGCCGCCATCGAAGAGCGAGCGGCGGCACGTGCTGCTCCAATCACTGGGGTGACAGCCGGCGAGCAGGAGCAGGAGGGCAATTCCGAGGCGCATTCCATGAGCCAATCGAAGAGGGGCGTCGCCGATTCTAGTCAACGATGACGGCGAACGGTTTTCCTCTCGAGAGCGGATCCCATCCAGCATCGAGCGCTTGGCGAATGCCGCCCTGGAGGCGTGGCGTGTCGATCTTGGGTCGCTGCCGATACGGCACGGTGTGGCTGCCTTCTTTCGGCATTGGCCATTCGATGAGCGCCTCACGCTCCCCATCGGCCTGACGGACGGCGATCACCATGCCGCGCCAGCCATCCGCGGTGCACCACTGCGGCTCTCGGTGGAGCCGCCACGAAAATCTCTGGTCACCGACGACGACCTCTCCCTCGAGCGTGCGCTTGGCGTTTCTCATCGGTGAACTCCGCTACTGCAGGTCAGACTGCTTCACTGTCCCGAGTGCGCTCGCGACCGCGGCGCGCGCAGTCGAATCTGGAATGTGTCCGGGAAAGACCGTGACGAGAACGGCGCCAGGAACTCCCGCAGATGCCATCACAACAATCTCGCCAGATGCCGAGCGAGCACTGGCTGGCCCATTCGAAAGTATCGACTCGCTTGGAATGAGGAGCACCTCGGTCGCCGGCGCTGAACCGCGAAAGGCAACAACGCGGCCCCTTGAGTCGACGAGCGCGGCCGAGAGTGCGCCGTCTTCTTCGATCAGAGTAGAGAGTCGCTTCTCGAGTTCGGGTGTCAGCTCACTCACGCAACAAGGGTACGCGCACCACGAGCTCGTGTTCTAGCCGCCAGTCGAGCCGCCGCTCGTGCTCGTTCCGGTGTTCCCGACGAGGCCCCCGTCTGTCTGCGTGGGCGAAGACGGCGTGAGCGGGCAGTCGGTCGAGAAGAGGATCGACGCGGTGTACGCAACGAAGTTCGCGGCGGCGAGATCCAACCGTCCATCACGGTTGAGGTCAACGGCCACGAGGTCGGCCGGGCACTCGTCCACCCCGAACTCCAGCGGCGTCGCGAAGGAGCCTCGGCCATCGCCGAGCAGCACCGAGTACGTGCAGAGAACGCTTCCGGAGTGGTAGCCGCTCGTCGTGACCGCGAGATCGGGCTTCCCGTCGCCATTGAGATCGACGGCCACGATGCCGGACGGCTCGCCGCCATGGCCCACGGGCCATGTGCCCGCGGGAACAAGCTGGCCATTGCCGCTGCCCAGCAGCAGGCTCACCGTGTAATCGATCCAGTTGGCGGTGGCGAGGTCGAGGATCCCGTCCCCGTTGAAGTCGGCGGCGGCCACCGCACGGGCTCCAGCCCCCGTGGCGTACTGCCCACCGTCCGTGAAGCCTCCGTGCCCATCTCCCAGCAGAACCATCGCGCCGGGCGCGTTCTGGTATTCGGCCACCGCGAGGTCGAGCTTGCCATCGCCGTTGAAGTCGCCGGCGACCCCGCCGCTGGTCCACATGGGAACGCCGGCCGTGGCACCGGAGACCAGCCCGCCGTCACCCTGTCCGAGGAAGACCTGCACCACGGCGCAAGAGCCGTTGATGCTCGCCACGTCGGGCTTGCCGTCGCCGTTGAAGTCGCCCACCACGACGTCACCCGCGCATTGATCCGTGGAAGAAGCGACGACCGGCGCCCGCAGCGTGCCGTCCCCGGCGTTCATGAAGACCAGAAGCTGTTGATCCAACGAAGTGGCGTCCGACTCATTGGTCGCCACCACATCGGGGAAACCATCACCATCGAGATCGACGACCGCCATCCCGGAAATGCTGCCGGCGTACCGATCGCTCGCCAGCCGCGTGAAGCCGCCGTCGCCCAGCCCGTGGAGGATTGCCATTCGATAGGTGCTGGGGATGTCCAACTCGGAAAAGACCAGGTCGGGCACACCGTCGTGGTCCATATCTCCGGTCGCGGTGTGCGAGCCGCTCAAGCCCAGGTTCAAGCTGTCATACACGAAGGGCGCGCAGTCTGAACCCGTGGTGCCACCCGTGCCGCCCGAGGAGGACGCGCCCTGCGTCGAGCCCGATGCCGGGGTGCTCACAATCTTGTCCGTCGCCTGGAAGCAGCCGGCGAAGAGGGACAGCGCGGCCACGAGGCCCACGACACCGGGGACAGGAACACCGAATTCTGGCTTCACGCGCGCCTCACGAACCCCCGGACAGCTATTCCAGAAAAACGTGCGAGGTGCGAGGGCCTTGACGTTCCTGGCTCAGCCCCAGACGTATCGACCTCGCTCCGGGACGTCTCCGACTCGTTCCAAGAAGTCTCGGACGCGTTCCAAGACGTCTCGAACTCATTCCAAGACGTCTTCGACAGCGGCCAAGACGTCTCGGGCTCATCGCGAGACGTCTTCGACCCCGTTCAAGACATCTCGGACTCGCTCCAAGACGTCTCGGACGGAGGCCTAGGTTTTTGGCGTGGCGGTCGAGTCGCTTGCCGAGGCGCCGTTCTTCTTCGACACACGCTTGACGCCCTTCCGTCCGCCCAGCGGCTTGATCCCGAACTTCTCCAGGGCCGGCGACCTGGGCCCGAGCTTTCCCCGCGCCAGGTTCGCGAAGCTGGTGGTCGCGTCGTGGAGCTTGGTGCGCGCGGCCTCGAGCTTGGCGGTGGCGGCGCGGGCCGCGGCCTCGGCGGCGTCGCGATCGGACGCGGCCGAGATGAGCGCCCCGGCCAGCGCCGCGAGCGCCAGGACGTCGCGCATGCCCAGGTTCACGTCGGCCAGGAGCTGCACCACCGCTTGATCCTGCGGATCGGTGTCGCCGATGAGCATCATGACCAGCCCGAGCGCGATGGCGCGGGCATCGGAGAGGTACTTCTTGTTGGTGGCGTCGGTGGCGTTGTCGACGGCTTGCTGGGTGAGCGGCCCGAGCGCCTGGTCGACGGTGGTGGGCATGCTGCTCTTGGCCGCGGTGGCCTCGGAAGTGCTGCGAGACATGTGGGGCTCCTTTCGTGAGAGGACGGAGCGAGCACCCCTCGCTCCGGTTCGACCCGCACACGCTCGGCGATCGCCCGAGGACTCGACCATCCCGCACGTGCGGGATGTCGGGCGGCAGGTGGGCAACTCTCCAATGCGTCCACGCGGACGCGCGCCCTTCCCCGCGCGCCGGCGAGGACATGAAGCGTGACGCGCGGCGATCTGATGACCCGAAGAGCCTTCCCCGTTCAGGCGAACCGAATGGAAATGCGCGATCGAGCCCAACCCGTTCAGGCCGAGCGAAGTCGAGGCCGGGAGCTGAGGTTCCGAACGAGCTCCGGAGCCCGCTCCGTTCAGGCCGAGCGAAGTCGAGGCCGGGCGCTCGCAACCGGGTCGACCCGGGCGCAGAGATCGCCAAGTCTTACGGCATCGCGAGGAGTCCCGAGTGGCCGCGGGTGGAGCGGGAGCACCTGGCGCCTGGCGCGGCAGCCGAATTGCGTGGCGTGCGGCAAGAAGATGAAGCCAGGCACGGCGGTGCAGGTGCACCACGTCTTTCCATTTCACTACTGCATCGCGCTCCGGCGTCCGGACCTGGAGCTGGATTTGCGCAATTTGATCACCCTGTGTGAACACGAGGCGACCAGAGGACCATCACCTGCTCGTGGGACATCTGGGGGATTTTCACTCGTCGAACCTGGACGCGGTGCGCGATCCAGCCGTCACGGTTCGCGGGATGAGCGCGGAGGAGATTCGCGGGAGCAAGCGGTGGAAGACGAGCGTGACGAAGAGGCTCAAGCCGCTGGGGGGAGATGATGGAGAGGGAGAAAGAGGGAGTTTGTGAGGGAGATGGATCGGAAGTTGCCGAGATAGGCTTCGCTAGACGAGGGGATCTACGAGATCTGGAAATCCCTTCAGTGTCTCCACAATGAACCTTAGGTCAGTACCCTTCGCAATTGAACAGCGTCGCGGCATCTCTACAGCCCCTGCAGCACGAACTACACAAGCGAAGGTGTTCGCGTCGCAGGTCGCGATGTCAACGTATGGGAAATACGCAGCGTGCTGCGCATCGAGCCAGTCAGTATCTAGCCGACCTCGCCCATGGTTCCGCTGATTCCACTCCAGGACCTTCATCGCGAGCGTTCTACCTGGATAGAGTTCCGGGTGTTCCAAGGCACGTGCATGTTCACGAAGCACTTCGGTCGTATCCAACTCGCGTGCAGCCGCCAGATCGAGCATCGGCTGGACGAGGACGCCTGTCGCGGAAACGGCTTCCTCTACTGATTGGACCCGGGACTCGGTTAGTGGCTTAACAGCCTCGGAATTCCAACGAGCCACAATTTGACCAGCATCGCGTCCCATCCAGCCCCGAACTCGAGTTACAACCGACCGCCAATACAGTTCCGTCTCACGCTTGCTCCTGAGGCCGACTCGCTGAGAGCTCCGATTGAGAATTTTGTCTGCGTTCAACTGGCTTTGGTAGATGGCTCGCTGAAAGTTCTTTTCTTTGGTCAGACTAGGCATCGCGAGTGGCGAATAGACAATCTCGCGAATATTTGAGCAAGCCTGCACCTGAATGTCAGGCGCCGCGCCAGACAGCGGTTCAACCTCGCCTGGACCTTGAAGAACCAACAGCACAGCGCCGAAGCTCTCCAATGCCGCAACCAGGCGTTCTATGGATTCTGGCTTCGATTCGGGAATCGCATCTATGAGGTGTTCGCGAGAGATCACCAGCATTGTTCCCGATCTCTTCATTTCAGCATGAAGCGATGAGAGAATGGAGGGTGGAACCCTACCGTCACCCACTAAGATCAAGGTACTTGTATCGAGATAGAGACGCCTGCGTGATTCAAACATTGGCGGCTACCTCCGTTCGCTACAGTCTGGATCCGCATACCCCTGCATTTTTCGACAGAGTTGCTCAAACGGCTCGACCACGAAGGACGGCATCGGGATTCCGTGGAGGTGACCGTCGAGGTGCTGCCGGAAAAGAAGCTTCCTCTCCATTCCGGCGTCCGCCCTCGCAGCGGCATCCAGAATCTCCGAGATGGGGATCCTTCTAAACTTACTAACCGCGACGAGAAGCTCGAGGTCCTCTAGGGATAGAAAGTAGACGCGATCTGGCGGCAACACGGACGCGTCGATGCCCGATTTCCTGGCATAGTCAATAACTTCTGGATGAATTTCGTCCGTGAGAAACGACCGTCCCAGGAAAAGGTCTTTGAGCGTGACAACAATCAGCCAATATTTGGCCGAACCCGCAAAGCCCTGGGGCGGAGAAGCGGAGAGGTCGTTCGCAACTGAGAGCCCTTGATTGATCGCCTTGATCACTGACGTTCGCAAGTGGTTGCGGACGACTGTCGGATCGGGTGAAACACTCGCATGTGGACTAAGCTCCACGGCCTTGCACTCGAAGAGAACAGTAGCAGCTGGATAGGGTACGGCGTAATCGACAATCTTCTTTCCTTGTGCCGGGAAAAGCACCTTCAAGTCTCGCTCGGTCAAGAAGTTCTCAAGAACGTGCTTGAGACAAATCCCGACGTAGTCTTCAAACGGTTCACCAAATGCTGTCGCGAACTCGGGCGACCCCGCCTTTAGGACCTCGCAGGGGATACCTGCCAGACCCGCGTACAGGACGTTGGGTGAGTAGCAGGCATACTCCCGTCCTTCCTCGAGCCGAAGCAGGGGCTTTCGCCTCAAAGCGGACTGCTCCCAGAGCTTCGCGTCAAGATCGATCACGCGACGGTCGGCCTCTTCGAAGTAGGGCCGGGCAGTCTTGAAGTCGATCGAGATCAGTTCGAGATATTTATCGACGGCTTCAGCGGAATGCACTGATGCGAACGGCGCAAAATATTCTGCATCGATTCGGCTGCCTGGCTGCGCCATGAATCTCGCAGTCAAGGCCAGCGACAACTCAAAGAAGCAATCGAGAGAGATCGACGTCAGCCTTTGGAACTCCTTGGCGATGAGACTGCTTTGGCTGAGGTTTCTCAGGAGCGAGATCTGCCGACTCCAGTCCGATCCGGAGATCGACTTCGTCTGAACCCAAAACTGCTGTACCGCCATGTTCTTAAGAAACAGATCGATC
Organism: Deltaproteobacteria bacterium; assembly: GCA_018266075.1. Taxonomy (GTDB): domain Bacteria; phylum Myxococcota; class Myxococcia; order Myxococcales; family SZAS-1; genus SZAS-1. The sequence continues at coordinate 217,424 of JAFEBB010000001.1, forward strand.
GAGCCAAAATCGCCGGGCCCTCGAGCCTCGTCGGTGAGCGCGTAGACCGTGTTCATCAATCCGATCAGGTCCTCATCGCCAGCTTCTTTCCCTTCGCCCAACCGTGAGAACCGGTGGGCCCACTTGATAATCAAGAGCAGATTCCAGGGGAGCCACTTTCGAATCTGATCGGGGTCCATCGAGCGAATGGCTTGGAGCTTCTCGATTGCTAGGAGGACCAAGCTCCTGGCGTCATACTCTGCGATTTGGCGGTGAATTGGACTGAGATCGGCTTCTTTGAGGGGCATGATCCGCCTCCGCTCCGGTACGGCTCGTATTCGCACTGAGCCCACTGCTCACTTCTTCTAGAGCGCTGTGGTTCAGGGCCCTAGACGGACAATGAGCGTGCCGCGAGGAACTGTCGTCTGGACACACCGTAACCCACGATCCTGACACGCTCGCCTAGCGAAGCGCGGTCACTCGCGGCTCTGGCTGAGCAGATCGGCTCTCCACCTACCCCATCTTCAACATCTTCCCCATCATCTCCACCACTCTCTCGCAGCCCGCTTTGTCCAACACGGCCTGCACGTGATCCCGCGCGGTGTGCCACGAGATACCCAACTTCTCCGCAATCTCTCCGGCCTCGCACCCTTCACAGAGCTCGCGCACGACCTCCACTTGCCGCGGCGAGAGTCGCCACAGCCGGCGCGCCTCGGCCAGCGCGCGCTCCAGGGCGCTCGGCTCGCTCCGCAAGACGACCAGGAATCCGCCGCCCTCGTCCTCCCCGAGCGCGAGGACGTCGAGCTCCGCGCTCCCGGCGTCCCGCGCGCAGGCCCCGACGACCGCCAGGGCGAGCTGGGCCACCCGCGCCGGGTCCACGGCCTCCGCGGACCCATTCAGCGCGCGCGCCCGCGCATCCCTGGCGACGTGCCACGCTGGCCGCGCGAGGTGCTCCGCGAGCCACGACCGCACCCTGTGCTCGCCAGCGCCCCGCATGGCCGACTCCGCGACACACCCCGAGGCGCCCGGGTCTCCGGGAACCGCGCGGGTGGCACGGAGGGCACTTGTGCAGCCGTCGGGCCAATCCGAGATGTCTCGTGGTGTCGGCGAGTTGCGAGCGAGCGCCAGCCAAGGGTGATCGCCGCGCAGTCAGGCCTGTCCGCCGCGCGATCGCGTCGAGGGCGCTCGGACCAACCGCCTCGAACGTGTGGCAGGCTCACGGCTGCGTCAGTCATGAACCGCCATCGCCCAAGAGCTTCCGCAGTCGTCAGTGCGCTCGCATTCGTCCTCGCTTCGGGCGCGTGCTTCCGGACGCCGGGCAGTGGCGCTCCGAGCGCGCCACTCGACGCAGGCCCAGCCGCGACGTCTGCGACGGCTTCCATCTCGTCTGGAGGCATTGCTCCGCTTGCAGCGGGAGCGACTCCAGCTTCAGTACCGACTGTCTACGCAGATGGCGGTTCATCGCATCGCTCGTGCAGCTGGACAGGCTCGCCCTGCCCGACCGGGGAGCTGTGCCGGGATCCCGATGCCCCGGGTGAAGGCGTCTCTGGAACCTGGCCGCACGATTGGCCCGACGGTTGCTTCAAGACATGCGACGCCGGATGTGCGGACGACGAAATTTGCGCAAACCTTCACGTCCGAGGAGCAATCGACAAGCCCTGGGTACGTTGGGTGTGTGGTCCGCGGGACTACGAGAGCCTGGATTGGAAACCGCCGCCCATGAAGAACCTGCGACTCTCGGCAACAGAAACGAAGGCGCGTTGCGAGCTCATGCTTGGCCCCCTCGCGCCGAGGCTCGGAGTGCTCCTCGATCGCGGAACTGTGCTCACGGGGAAACCGACTCCCGTCTGGGTGGCGCGTGAGACGACCGATGGTGGTTACGAGTCCTGGCTCCCCCGAGGCTCGAAATGCAGAAACGACTCCCTCGAAATCGAGGATGAGCCCGCACCGCCTTGGACGGATCACGTGGCAATCGGTGCCGTGTTTCGTCCCACACAGGATTCAAACAAGCTCGAGTTCCTGGCCGGGGCGATCGCGCAGAGGGTCGACGGGCTCGTAGGAAACAACTGGACTGACGTGATCGAGGTCGTTCGACGCTCACCGGATGGCGAATGGGCAGTGGATCCATCCGATCACTGGGAGGACTCGGGGCTGGGCATCGGCCATCAAGCGAGCCCGAAATCGAGACCGGACGCGGGTGCTGGAACGCCACGACGCTGAGTTCTGGCTCGTCGACAGAGATGCCACTCGCGAGGGCAGTCAAGAACTGGCGCTCCCGCCTCGCGCCTGCAAAATCACCCGCATGCCACGTGCTCCTGAGCCGCGGGCCCCAGGACAGCTGTCGTACAAGATCCGGGTCGTCGGCGACCGGCCGCATTTTCGCGACCTGTACCACGCGCTCCTCCAGATGCCGTGGTGGGGCGCGCTCGGGGTCATCGCCGGCGTCTATCTGGGGCTCAACGCCCTCTTCGCGCTCGCGTACCTCTGGACGGGCGGCATTGCGAATGCGGCGCCTGGCTCGTTCGTCGACGCCTTCTACTTCAGCGTCCAAACCATGGGCACCATCGGCTACGGCTGGATGTACCCGACCACCCACGCGGCGAACACGTTGGTCGTCATCGAGTCGATGTGCGGGCTGATCGTCACCGCGCTCGCCACGGGTTTGGTCTTCGTGCGGTTCTCGCTCACGCGAGGACGCATTGCCTTCTCGCACCAGGTCGCGATCGGCATCCTCGACGGCGTCCCGACGCTGCAAATCCGAATCGGCAACGACCGCCGGAACCAAATCTTCGACGCCCAGATTCGGTTGACGCTGGTCACCTCCGCGCTCACGACCGAGGGCAGCCGCTTCTACCGCACCGCGGACCTCGCGCTGTTGCGGGGTCAGGCGACGTCTCTCTTCCGCGCTTGGAATGTGCAGCACGTCATCGACGAAACGAGCCCGCTGCATGGGCTCGGCCCCGAGGGGCTCGCGAAGGTGGAGGGCGAGCTCACGGTCACCGTCTCGGGCACCGACGAGACCTCGCTGCAGCCGGTCTACGCGCGCATGACGTACGAGGCCGACCGCGTGGTCTGGGGCGCGCGCCTCGCTGACGTGCTGTCGGAAGAGCCGGGCGGCGGCGACCTCGTGCTCGACCTGCGCAAGTTCCACGAGCTCGTGCCGACGGTGCCGACGCCGGCGTTCCCGCATCCGTCGAGGCCTGCGGACCGACCGTAGTGGAACGATGTGGCCCCACCGGGCCGGCCCGTCCCAGCACATCGAGCGGGTCGGCGCGGTGCTAACGTCCGAGCCGGCCAGAGCCCGGGAACAGCGCCCATGAGCATGCCGGTCACGTTCTACGCGCTCACCGCCGAGCAAGCGCGGGCCTACCGCTCCGCGTTCGACGCCGCGATGAAGCCGCGTCCGGTGGAGCCCATCGCCTCGCGCGCCGAGGACGATTGGGGAGACGTGCTGGGTGCCACCGAGGCCACGTCGACGGAAGACATCCTGGAGGAATCCGCGGAGGTGGCGCAGCTCGACTGGGAGGCGTTCGGCTTGAGCTTCCTGCTGCACCGCGCCGCCAACGTGGTCTACGAACCGGCCAAGCTCATCGACGAGGTCTTCGGCAAGGACCTGGGCGTGGGCCTGAACCCGAACGGCACGATGCACAACCAGAACCTGCTCTCCCCGGCGCAGGTCTTGGCGGCGAGCACGTTCTTGGCGCGCTTCGACGCGCCTGCGCTTCGCGGGCACTTTGATCCCCTGGAGATGCAGAAGCAGGTCGTCCATCCGATGGAGAGCTGGAACGAGCCGGGCATGCTCGACAGCCTGCTCGCTGCGCGGGACACGGTGGGGAACTTCTTTGCGCACGCGGCGAAGGCCGGCGCGTCGGTGGTGGTGACGGTCGCAATCTGAAGCCGCCGGGTGGCACTGGCGGCGGGCACGAGGAGCCGGCGCTCGCGATGGGAATCGACACCTACCTCGTGATTCCCACCCGCTCGCCGGAGCGCGCCCGCCGGGAGCTCGCGCCCGACGAGCTCGTCCAGGTCGGCGCCGACTACGTCGTGCTCTATCAGGGCGAGCGGTTCGCCGAGGTGCAGCGTGATCCCAAGCATTGGGGCGCCGAGTACGCGCGCGGCCTGCCGCCGTGGCTCCGCCGCGGGCTCGAGCCGCGCGGACTTCTCGCGTTTCCGGAGGCCGGGCGCGCGCCGGAGGCCAAGCACTACGCCGAGCTGGCCGCAGGGGACGGGCTCCTCTTCCTGCCGGTGGCGGAGCGACGGCGCGGCAAGCAGCGACAGTGCCTGCTCGTCGCGCTCTCGAAGAACCGGGAGAAGTCGCTGCTCGACCGGCCCAAGCTGGTGCGCGCGTTGGTGGAGACGGCGATTGCAGGCCAGCCCCCGATACCGGGCTCGTTGCAGATGGGTGAGATCTGGATCCCCCTTCAGCGGATGCTCTTCGATCTCGCGTTCGACATGGGCGTGGACGCGGCCGACGTGGAGGCGCTCGCGCCGCGAAGCGGGCTCCCCCTCTACGAGGACCAGGTGGTCGAGAGCGCGCGGCTGATCCGGGCGGAGCGGGTGGGCGCGCTGTCTCGCTGGTTGGCGTCGCTGCCGGCCGACGCCGCGGCCCGGTCGCGAAAGACGCCCAGCGCTGCGGCCGCCGCTTTCCCCGCGAGCCTCGGCGCCTCCGAATCCGACGACCGCCGCCCCACGAAGCGCGCGCCGAAGACCCGGGCGAGCCCAAGTGAGCTCGAAGCCGAGCTTGCGCGCGTCCAGCGATTCTACGCCGAGGCCGCCACGCCGGGCAGCGCCGTGCTCGCGGTGCGATATCGGGCGTAGAGGCGCACCCAGGAGGAACAGCCACTCAGATCGACTTCAGACTCACCAGTCGTGCTTCGCCTCGGCAAACAACGCCAGCACCTTCGGTCGTCAGGTCTTACGACGTCGCGTCTCCTGTCGTGTGGGCGGGTAGATCGTCGTCGCGATGGTTCCACCGGCGCTCGCGACTGCAGCCAGAAGCTTCGGACTGAGCGAGGTCTCGCAGACGCTCGCTGCGCCCTCGGGGTTCGCCGCGAACCAACGACCCGATCCTGCCGGGCGTTCGCGGAGCACCGTGATGGACTCCCCACCGTCGTACCCAATATTGAAGACACGAGACTGGGCGCCCTTCCATTCCCTGCGCGCAGCAGCCGGGAGCGACCCAACGAACTTGAGCAGGGCCCAAATGGCCTTCTCAGGCGAAGGCATCCCTCGCACAGACACGTTGAAGCTGACCAGGAACTTCCGGCCGCTCCGCCCGGCGTAGTTCACAGACGCCCGCTTTCGAACGGCATCGCTGAAATCGCCCAGGTCGTTGCGCGACCACACCTCCAGGTCGACAGTGATGAAGTGTGGCCCTTGCAGCCCGCGTGTCTTCGTCTGATCTCGAGGGCTCACTCGAGTCGATCCTCATCAGCGCTCCAGCTTCTTTGATAGTAGCCCTGTCGAAATGGCATCCAGCCTGGGTAGCGAAACGCAACGCGCGCGCAAGGGAGAAGAAACTCTCCCCGACACGTCAGGACTTCGACCCGCTTGAGCGAGTCAATGCGCCCGCGCAGGTGCAAATGTGTCAGCGCGTTCGCCCCGAGTTGATTCACTTCGAGGAATGCGAGCTCGACCACGCCTCGCTTGTTGCAGGTTTCGTTCATCAGTACATACAAGTTGCCGTGGCCGTAGCCGGACCGGCTGACGTCGGTGGGGAGCCCAGGCGCGACCGCGTGCGTGGTGTAGGCCTCGAGCACGTTGGAATCTTCCCAGCAGATGGCGCGATCGAGGGCCTCCAGGTCCGACTGGCTGTTGACTGGGGTCCAATCCACTTGAGCCACGGTCTTCTCCGTCGCATTCGAGGTCCGATCGCGACAAGGACGTGTCGACGCGCTCGAGCCTGACCGTCCGCAACGACGACGCGCTCCAGGCTGTGAGTGCCACCTCCGGGCGCTTGCTCGGACAGTGGTACCGTGTAGCGGTCGTCCACAAAGGTGTCGTCGTGGAGCCCGCATGGGTCGACTTGCCGTCTTTGCAGTGATTGCCCTCGCCCGACTCTTGTCTTGCAGCGGAGCTTCCTCTTTGCCCTCGGACGAACGCGTGACCGCTGAGGGCGAAGTGACTCTCTGGGACGGGTCCAAGCTCGAGTACCGTACGCACCAGGGCCCGCCGTCGCTTCGATTCCGCGGCGAGAGGAGCGGAGCCGGGCCAGGTTGTGTCTTCGCAGTTGATGTCACGCCGGACCGCTGCGGTGGATGGCAGCACGACCCTGCAGAGGTCGGCACGCATGACAGTTGGGAAATCTTGCACGGCGCCAGCGGCGAATCATTCGTCGCGTGCGGCCGGCGGTTCCAATGCCCGCGCACAACCGAACGGCCAACCCTCGACTCGCCCGATTCGGTACGCACCCTCGCGACGTCCACGGAAGTCGATGACGCCGGCGCGACTTGGCGTCTCACCACCCAGATCGAGCCCGGTGAGTACGTATTTGGTTGTTCGGCCGAACAGGCGGATGGCACCCGCTCTGCGAGCATTCACATCTCGCAAAGCGGTTGTCGCGCGTCGACGTCGTTCAACGCTCGCGGCGAGGACGCCGATGGTCGCGACGACTTCCGTTGTGGCGAACTGATGATGGTTTGCGGGAGCTGGTATCCCTGCACTTGTCTGCCGCCGCAGGGCGGGCCCGAATGAGTGGAGTGATTGCCACATGTCGCTCGAGTTGATCGTCTCCGCGGCGCTTCCGGACACGAGCGTACAAATCACCTCGCTCACGTTCTCCCGGGACGGAGCACAGCTCCTCGTTGGCACCAATCGCGCCGTCCCCGCGAACGAGCTCCTCGGCATGCAGTGGGTAACCTGGGGGACTTCGCCTCCCGTCGTCCAGGCGCTGCAGCTGCCGCAGGTTGGATTCAAGCCGGATATCGATAGCGGCGCGGTGGCGTTTGATGTCGATGACTCGAATGCTCTCGTCGCTGCAGGGACCTACTCGGCCTACCGGGCCGATGAAGAAGAGTTGTGGTTGGTCAGCAAGGCCGACGAGCGCCCTCCCCGGCTTGTCGCGAGGTCGAGAAACGCAAGCCTTCCCTTTTCGCTCACGCGCGACCAAGCCCACGCTGTGGTCTTGCGATCAGAAGACGGCGTGACGCAGCTGGAGCTGATTAGGTTGACCTCGCTGGACATCGAGTTCCGCGTCCCAGTCCCAATCGAGTCGCAATCCAAGCGGGCTCTCGATGTCGCCGCGAACAACGACCGAAGCCAGTTCGCAATCGCATTCGACGATCGGGTCGTGTGCACCGGCCGCGACGGAGCAACGACCGCTGCGTGGCCAAACACCGATCGATTGCGACGGCTCACGTTCGGCAATGGCGACAAGACCCTGTTCGGTGTAAGCCGCGACCAGGTCGTGCGTTTTCAATTTGGTCAGGAGCCCAGGGTCTTCAGTCTGCCCAAGACTCGCTCCTGGGCATTTTCGGAGGAACGAGAGGTCATCACGTTCTTCGATGGCGACTCGTTTCAGGAGTTGGACCTCGACACCGGTGCCCGGCGCACTCTGGGTGCGATGCCGCACAGGTTCATCGCTCAAGGCTACGATCTGGCGCGGCGCCGAATCGGGGTAATCGGCTACGAGGAAGCAGTTTTCCAGCTTCGAGTCTTTCAATACTAACAACCGTCTGGGAACTTGATGGTCCTAGCCTTCGCCGCGGGTTCGCAAGGGCACACTTGCTTTCGTGTGGGTTGCAAGTTGCCACTCACTCTCTCGGTGGACCGACTTCCACGTGCCGGTTGTTGAAATCTGGGTCGTCGAGACTACCGGCGTGACTGCAACTCCAGCCCGCTGGCAGGCCTTTCATCCTGATCTCTTGTCCATCAGGGATCACGCCGCCGAACGCCTGCAATTCGATGAACCGGTTGCAGAGCTCAGTGACGCCTGATTCTTGCTCGGGCCTCACGTTGTGCACACTGATGTCCGGCCGGCCGAACTTGATCATGCCGCGCGTGTGGTACCAACGTCGTTTGCCGTCGGGCTCCTCGCTGACCAGGAGGACGGCATGGTGCCGAGGAACCGCAGCCGCCGGTTCAAACGCACGCTCGCGCCACTCCGACGCGCTCCACCACTTGAACATGTGCGGATCGAAGACAGCGATGCCACCGCTCTCGAGCAGCGCCATGACAAGCCCCACGGAGTCACGAAAGTAATCGAGACTCGCCGGATCGGGCACGACACCGCGAAGAACCACGCACTGGGTCGTGGCCTCGACCGCGCTCGCAAGAGCTCCATCGGTTCGACGGAACTCTTTACCTATCCAGTTGTCGTCGAGGCCGATTTTCAGAACGTCCGGCTGTTGGCCGTGGGCGTAGATCTGAAGCTCACAACCGTCGGGAATACCCGCGCAGCGATGCCGCTCCCGGGAGACTTCCGGCGGCCCGCTGAACGCGCCGTGGACTTTGTAGAAAAGATGCGCGTCCCCACCTCCGGGCCTGAAGTTCGGGCGCGGCCATGATGCGAGAGCGTTCGAGGTCGCCATTGTTGGCCGATGCTACGACGCGCCAGTGCGATTCGCGTCCTACTTGCGATGCCGGAGCTCGGTCCCGCGATCAGGAAGCAGGTCGGTCGGGTACGCCTTCCATCGAGAGTGTTGGGAGCTGCAGCCGGTCACGATTGATCCTCCATCGGACCAGTACCAGCGAACTGGCCAGCAAAGCCCTCCGTCTGGCAAGAGGATGCCCGCGTCCGCCCGGACGTCGTGGCAATCACAACGCAGCGCTTGACCGCACGTGACGAACCTTGCGTCACACTCGACCTCGAGACTTCCGCCGCCGAGTGAGTCGCCGTCGTCATGGACTTCGGTGCGAATGCAGCCGTCGACGGTGACGTCGAGCTCGGCGAAACAACCGCCGTCGGAGGCTCGAATCGTTTCTCGGTGACGGACGTGCCGCGTCGCCGCTGCCCCCATGAGAAGCAGAGCACACATGGCAATCCATAGGGCCGGGGCATTGCGCATGAGCCACTACCGGTAGGGACCACGTGGAGCGATGGCCGAATTCAGGCGCGAAGCACCTAGAAGGTGACTGATTCGAAGACGCAGTTACAAGTGACGTAGGCACGACACATGGACAGGAATGCGGCTACCGCAGTCGTGAGAGGTCGATGGCGGCGAAGACCGCTAGATCATCGAGCGCATCTCGAGCCTCACCGGCCACGCCTCAGTCCGGGTCTTTCGCCAATCGCGAAAGCACATTCAGAGGTCGCGCGCCGTGAACCGTTCCAAATCTTCGAGCGAGGTGACCCAATCCGAGCGCCGCACCGCCCCTCACGATTGGCCGAACATCGCCTGCAGCATCGCAACAGTGATCCGTCGCCCATCCCAAATCAGTTTCAAACAAGGCGACTCGAAGGATCGCGGCGCGAGCCGACTCGGCGTCCCGAGCGAATTCCGTTTTGAACTCCTCGCGGGTTATCGGATTGAGGTTCTTGAAGATCATTCGCGCCACGTGAGGATAGAGCGAAGACGTGGGGCGAGTCCTGACGCAGTTGTAGTGTGAGCAAGCTGGGTGCCTCAACATGCGACGAGGGCAATACATGTACTTCCGAGCCTGGCGACTTTTGCTCCTCGTCGCGCTCTTCGCTTGCTCGCGAGAGGGCTCGCCGCCGTCGTCGTCAACCGGGAGCAGTGGTTCGTGCGGCCATAACGACGAGCCCTGCTGCGGAAGTTCATGCGAGCCCGGAGACATCTGTTGCCAAGGGCAGTGTCTAACGGGGTGTTCCTTTGGACCCTCCACCTCTTCCTCAGGTAACGGGAGCAGTTCGGGAGGCGGCGATGTCCCTCGCACTGTTGAAAGTCGGCGGCGGGAGCGAGGCTTCTACGCAG